>JAWUXT010000058.1:0-11496 GCA_034111205.1 Paraglaciecola sp.
TAGGGGCACTAAGGTAAACACACCCGTTAACAAATCAAATTTCATCAAATAAAGCATGATAAACCCAACAGGGAAAAGCACAGCTCCGACCAAGGGACTACCTGTTTTTACCGCTACGGTAATCGCAAAAATGGCCGCTAATCCTAAAATAGCCCCCGCCATAAACGCCCTTATCAACGTGTCTTTAGTCGACATATATACTTTAGATTCACCTGCATCAACCATCTTGGTGACAAATTCACTGGGTTCAATATAAGCCATTGTTATTCCTCTTTTATATTATTTTAAATTTTATTTTTGTATCAAAAAACGAATAAGGCACCAGAAGCCATCAATTATTAATTAATTACAAAACAAAGATTTTAATCTACTCGATCACCAGGATTTATAAGGTAAGAATTTACCATTTAAGGTTAAAACAACTCGGTCACCTTTTGGGTCAACTTCCTTTTGAACGTCCATAGTGAAATCAATGGCGCTCATAATGCCATCACCAAATTTCTCCTGAATAACCTCTTTCAGCGTATCGCCGTATACACCCACTACTTCGTATAAACGATAAATAAGGGGATCTTGTGGAACGGCTTTATCCCACTCTTTTAACGGGTATTCCATCAGCACTGACGTTGCCTCTTCAGGTAAACCTAAAAACGCTACTAGTTTCTCTGCTACCTCGGGTGGACAACTATTCATACCTAAACAAGCGGAAGTGGTCCAAATAGTTGACATGCCAACCGCTTGTGCAATTTCTTCCCATGTTAATTTTTTTTCATTTTTTATGGTGAAAATGAGTTCGGTTACATCGATTTTTTTCATAATTCATTCCTCAAATAATCATTCTGGACAGCAATAGTGCAAAATATGATGACGCTATAATCTTTAATGTGCAGACTTAGAATCGTTCAAGTTTCGTAATTATTCACTCGTACTCTTTTATTCCGCGTTAATTTATTGCGTTAGGTCACGTTCACTTGCTAATAGCAAAACACCTAGGCAATGACTTCATTGCGATAACTGTGCCAGAAGTTAATTTTAAATAAGGCATTGAATTTAATGGATAAAATTTTAATTAAAAGAAAATGCTTCACCACGAATTATCGTTAATAACGAAATTTCATTGTATTAACAACGAGATTACGTTGTTCGATTTAAGAGTTCGGTCGACTAATCGGTGCTCCTTTTTCACCCTTTTCTTTTACGCTTTAAGTAATGGCTTTTGCTGCCTAAAACAGATAATCACTACGGGCAACGCCTTATTAAAGGCTTCACTTTAACCGTTGAGTTCGATAAACATTCTTGTTGGGTCGCGGGGGCACATTTTACGATGTTCATCTCATTTTGTTTGCATATTTTGAAACGTCACATATGACAGTGAGTTTGTCTAAAACAAATCGTGATGGGTTGTTTTATGTTTGAAATACGGACTTCTTAATATTATATTTTTTTATTCTGGAAGCTAGCGTAGTCGGTTTTAAGCCCAAAATAGCAGCGGCACCCTTTTCACCATAAATTTTACCAGCGGCTTGTTTTAGAGCCAATTCAATACTTGCCACACCTAACTTTACTTTTTGTGCCTCGTTTAAAATATGCGTTGGTTGAACCTGACTGACTGCGTTGGGAGCAGAAGTAGTTGTAGACAAAAAGTCAAAATATAGCTTATTGTCACTGGACAAAATAACCTGGCGTTCAATAATATTTTCTAACTCTCTGATATTGCCTGGCCAATGATAAGCTTTTAAATTTTCTAATTGGGCCAGTGACACTTTGGGGTGCACTTTATTTGAACGTTTGCAAATTTTATCAATAAAATGTTTGGTTAACATAGGTAGGTCTTCAAGTCGCTTTCTTAGAGGAGGCGATTCAACTGGAAATACATTGAGTCGGAAATACAAGTCTTCCCGAAACGCGCCTTTTTCCACCAGTGATTTGAGATCCTGATTGGTTGCGGCGATAACACGTACATCCACACAGCATGTTTTTGAATCGCCTACACGCTCAAATTGCTGTTCCTGCAATACTCGTAGTAGTTTACTCTGCAGTTGCAATGGAATTTCACCTACCTCATCTAAAAATATAGTGGCACCATCAGCCAACTCAAAGCGCCCGGCACGATCTGATACAGCACCAGAGAACGCACCTCTCACATGACCAAAAAACTCACTTTCGAATAATTCTACGGGGATCGCCGCACAGTTTACCCGGATCATTGGGCGGGCTTTTCGCGCACTGATTTCGTGTATTGCTCTGGCGATCAATTCTTTACCCGTGCCAGATTCTCCGATGATAAGTACATTAGCATCGGTAGGAGCAACGAGCTCGATTTGACGCACCATGTGTTGTACAGCTTGACTTTGGCCAATAATTTGATGGTGGTTGAAATCCGCATTGATCTCTTCTTGCAGGTAGGCGTTCTCTAACTCCAGGCGTTGTTTTAAGGAATCAATTTCACTAATTGCATTGAGTAGTTTCTTTTCGGTTTTCTTACGTTCAGTGATATCACGGAAAATGACGACTGCGCCGACAAGATTGCCGTTATCGGTAACCGGAGTGCTGGTGTACTCAACCGGAATTGCCTTTCCTGATTTACTCCAAAATACTTCATCATCTATGCTGTGCACCGAACCGTCATGAAATGCAGCATAGATGGGGCAGTCACTTGGATGATAGTGGCTACCATCTTCATGAGTATGGTGGATCATGTCGTGAATGTCTCGCCCTACAAGTTCGCTTTTGCTCCAGCCTAGCATTTTCTCTGCCGCTGGATTAACAAAGGTACTGCAGCCGCTCGCGTCTACTCCATAAATACCGTCGCCAACGGCTGATAATAGCAACTGATTTTGCCGCTCAATTTCTTCGAATACCGTTTCTACCCGGCTCCAATGCAAAAAACCAGCGTGGTGATGTCGATCGGCCGACGCTTTATGGCGTAGCCTGAATAAGTCTATGCCATCGCTGCAACTGAATATCAGGAGGGTGTTACCGTTTTGCTCGATCGTCGACACAGTGGTTTCAAGAGGTGCCGAGCCCCCTGGTGCAGAAAAGACCAAATTTTCGCTCCATGCCCAATGATGGTGCAATGCATCGCTACTTAGGGTGTACAGCTCTGACAAACATTCTGCAAAGAGGCTGGTAACCGTAACTGTGTTTTCTTTCAGATCGCCCAGTAAGAAAAGCTGCCGAGCCTTAATATTTGCAGCCAGTACTCTGTTTTCCAATGGGTCGACAAGCAGTTGTGCCTGAGGGCCGTGTTCAAAAGCATCGTGTTGCAGCATAGCTCTACCTATTTTCAAACTTTTTTTGTTAAAGGTTATAATTCAATTAACAAGCCAACAACGAACTTTCGTCTTGTGTGGCGCGAATTTTCGTTGTGCAACGAAAGTTCGCGTCTTGATTGCACACTGTTAAATAATTTAAAATTGTTTAAAAACATATAGTTAATGTTTTTATTTAAAGTGGCACAGCTTTCGCTATAGGAATAAGGAAATGCAGGGTAAATATTTTTGCTAGCCAATGTTGTTTACATTTTAAGTTTATTTGGAGTTTGTTATTAGCGAGTGCACTTTATTTAACTATTGATGCACAACAATCGAGCAAATAAAAAACAATGGTAGGTAGAAGCTTAGGCAAACCTGGTAAAAATAAGCTACGTATTTTTTATATTGATTACTCGCATTACGCCAACAGGCAGTCGCGGTGATCAACAACTTAATAAGGTAATGACATCATGCAAAACAAGCCCCCCTTTCCTCCTTTTACCTTGGAAACAGCTTTGCTCAAGGTACAAGCGGCAGAAGATGCCTGGAATAGTAAAGATCCAGAACGTGTATCACTGGCCTATACACAGGACTGTATATGGCGTAATCGTGATGAAATGTTTAGCGGCACAAAATCAATAAAGGCGTTTTTGGCGAGGAAGTGGCAACAAGAAAATGGTTATTACTTAAAGAAAACACTGTGGTGTTTTGCGGATAACCGTATCGCCGTGTGTTTTGAGTACGAGTGGCATGATTTATCTGGGCAATGGTATCGGTCTTATGGCAATGAGAACTGGGAATTTGCAGAGAATGGCTTAATGAAAAGCCGACAGGCCAGTATTAATGACGTTCCAATTAAGAGCACTGAGCGCAAGTTTGTTGGAGATAAATAGTCTTACAACATGTCGGTGCTTAAATTAAAACTAAAGAGAAAACTATGAAAACAACTAAAAATAATATCCTAAGTATGGCTTTAGCAACGGCACTAATAGGCAGTGTCAGTAGTCAATATGCGTTTGCAGAAAGCTTTACTGAAGCCTTAACCACAGGCACTGCTAGTGCAGATTTTCGTTTGCGTTATGAAAATGTTGAGCAAGATAACGCGGCACAAGACGCCAGTGCCTTAACCTTGCGTACACGACTTGGATATACTTCTGGGTCGTTTAAGGGGTTCTCTGCCATGGTAGAAATGGAAGATAACCGGATTGTGCTAGGCCAAGGCGACTATACAGTTGGGCCTGTGGGCTATAATCCAGGGATTTATTCTGTGATCGCTGATCCGGAGTTTACTGAATTGGAGCAAGCTTTTATTCAATATAAGGGTGACGGGTTTTCTGCCAAGCTGGGTCGCCAGGTGATCACCATGGACAATCATCGATTTGTTGGACATGTAGGTTGGCGCCAGGACAGACAAACCTTTGATGGTTTGAGCACGCAATTTTCACCCCTTAAAGATTTGACGGTGAAATATGCCTACATCACCCAGCGTAATCGTATTTTTGCCGAAGTGGCAGATGTGGATGCAAAAGACCATTTATTTAATGCGTCTTACAAAACGTCTATTGGCATACTGACCGGCTACGGTTATTTACTGGAAGTAGATAGTAATACGGACAACGCCTTGGATACCTATGGTATTCGCTTTACCGGCAGCACCCAAGCGGGGGATACAAAGATATTGTATTCGGCAGAATTTGCCAGCCAAAGCAGTGAAAGTGTAAGCAGTAATTTTGATGCTGACTATTTGATGCTTGAAGCTGGGGCCGTATTTAATGGTGTAACCGCTAAGGTGGGTTATGAAGTGTTGGGCTCAGACAATGGCGCCTATGGATTTTCTACCCCTCTGGCTACCTTGCATAAGTTTAATGGCTGGGCGGATCAATTTTTAGGCACACCTGCTCAAGGTTTGGTAGACACCAGTGTTACCTTGGCTGGTAAATTGGCGGGCGGCGGTTGGACGGTGGTTTACCATGATTTCGAAGCGGATGAAGCCAGTGAAAGTGTTGACGATCTGGGCAGTGAAATTGATATCTCTTACGCACGTAAATATGGCAAACACTACTCAGCTGGGATTAAATATGCTGCTTATTCAGGCGCAAGTGGCCGGGTAGATGCCGACAAGTTATGGCTATGGGTGGGGGCTAAATTCTAGTCGTTTTTAATCCTTAACACACAGTCAAAAAAATGTGATAAAAAACTCAAGGATGAGTTGATATTTTAAAGTCCTCAATTATTTGTCATCCTATGTACAAAAAAATACATTTCTACAAAAATAATATTTATACACCTTTGATAATTGCCAAAGAAGGCTACATTCATTTTTATAAATTGTCACTTATCCCTTATTATGCCAATGAGCTATATAAGGGTGAGAGTGCCAAAAATTATTTTTGTTGAAGGTGACCTTTAGCGATGATGACATAAACCTAAAATGGATCGGTGATAACCCCGATTATTATATCGGGTTAGTGTAACGGTTTAATAAATATGTAGGACTTGATAGCCTATTTACCATCAAAATAGGACAAGATAAATTAAAAAATTAACAAGACAGCCATAATAGATACCCAAGCAATTTGTTATAAATGCCTATTTGGCTCCATGCTTTGATGCAAGATATCGATGATATCAATATGCGTATCTCTGATACGGTAATAGATTGTGTGCCTGCCTTCGTAGTAGCTGTAATAGCCCGTCTTAATTTCGCTTCTGGGCTTACCATCTAAGGGGGACTTAGCTAATTGCTGCATTCTTTTGCGCAACCCATTTAAATACAGAGTTGTTTGCTGTTTGCCGTAGTTTTCGAAGGTATAGCGCTGGATTTGTTTAAGGCTTTTTTGTGCTTGTGGTGAAAGAACGAATTTAGCCATCAATTAATTCTTTCATAAATGCATCGCCATCAATACCTTGCCCTTGGTCGAGCTCCGCTTCCCCTGCGGCCAAAACAGCTTTTAATCTATCCAGTTTTGTTTCTTGCTCTTCAAGTAGGCGCAAACCAGCGCGTATAGCTTCGCTTGTGGAGCCGTAGCGACCTTCTTGAACTTTGCTTTCTATGAAACCATCAAAATGCTTGCCAAGCGTGACGCTAGTATTTCTAGGCATGGCAATATCCTTTATAAAAAATAGTGTATTAATTATTAATACACTATTTTAGAGATGGTTTCCAATGAAAGCTGCGGCTTCTTTTTATGAAATACATGGATGTATTTCATAAAAAGAAGTAACTGGCTAGCCATGGATGGCAGTCAAAAATGCAATGCGGACGCCGCGCGGTATTGCGGTGTGCGTAGCACATAAGTGGTGAAGCCATGCATTACTTTAATATGAGAGCACATGCCCTACGTGTAATCCACAATTAACACCTAGCATTTGAGCCGAATATCATTCTTTGATAAATCAAAAAACTGGCACATAAAGGTTGATGTATGTATATCTGGCAATACCCAAATTGGACAGAATTTACCTATCAAGATCCTGCAGTAACGCCTTTGTTACAGCAGGTATTAGCCAATCAACAGCAATTAATAAGTAAGGCGGCTGAGTCAACTTAATAGGCCAACTTAATAGGCCAACTTAATAGGCCACCCATAATAAAATCAAATAAAAAATATATATTTCTCACTTGATTTTGGGCTTAAAATATCAGCGGGGTAAAGGCAGCAGGAGAACTCGGGTTGTATTGGCTGTATTAAGAAAACTAAGAGTTAAACGCTGATTTCTAGATATGTTTCGTTCTCTTTAATTAAAAAAAGCACAAAATGCGATGTTTTTGATTAATAGTGAGTGTTGAGATAGAACGGAGAACTTCAGTAAATAAATTTAGCTTCATCGTCTTGTACCAACTTAAGAACAACTTAAGAAGACATCCAAAATAACCACAGTTGCTCAACCTAGCAAAGTACACCATCTTTGAGTGGTGAAATTGGTGATTATGTCCCAGTTTGCCGAATTGGCTGAATGATAGTGTGCTTTGGAAGGTCACCCATTTATTCTCCATACATCTGTGTAATGGTGATCCTTAACTGCTGTGCATTATCATTACTCAAATGATCAATCTTTTTGATTAAGCGAGATTTTGATAAGATTCTGATTTGGTCAACGGCAATTTCAGCCAGTTTGCCACTGCACTGGATTTGTATTCTGCTTCGCCATTGGGTGTGTATGCTGGTTGTCAGGGGGCAGGCAACAACGGTATCAAGGTATTTATTCATGAGTTCGTCACTGACAATAACCACCGGCCTTATTTTATTAATTTCTGAGCCTAACGTGGGATCAAGATTGGCAAGCCAGATATCATACCGTTTAGGGTGTTTAGATGTCATGATTGTCTTCAATCTGTTGCCAGTCTGACCAATCTTCCTGCTCCTGGGCTATCGCTTTATAAGTTTCCTCCCAGGACAATTTTTGACTGTCCTTGGCATGAATAAGTAAACCGCCTTCAACCTCCTCAATAATGACCTGTTCTTGCAATTGATATTTTAATAACATGGGTTTGGGAATTCGGATCCCTTTTGAGTTACCTATGGGAATGAGTTTTGCTTCTGTATGCATGGTGCCGGCCCGTTGTATATTATATGGCCAGTTTAGTAGGTACAGTATATACATGCAAGAAAACAATACTCGCTGCTATTAGTCAGAGTAATGCTTGTTTATCTGACCAAGACATGGCTTTATCTTTATCCACACACAGCACCAAATGCACATGATTGCTCATTACCGCATAAGCACAGATACCAATGGCAAATACTGACGACAACCACAATACCTTATCTTCTACCCAGGCTCGCCGGTGCTCGTAACTCGTACCAGAATATTCGTCAATAGCGCGGCTACCGTAGCGCGGCTACCGTACCACATAAAAAGGCGCGTCTAACGCAACGTGAAACGCAATGGTAATAAGCGGTATCGATGAGGCTGACCTGAGATGAACGAGGCTTTGGCATAAGTGACTCCTTTCAATTTGTGCTATTTCAATTGGTGTGATTAAAGCTTAGTACAGTACAAAAAACAGTCAAGTAATTATGGGTGGCCTATTTAAGTTTGGTGAATGGATATGTATGGGTAAATCAGCGGCGACCACAGTTATAAATATTGACAAATAATTTCGACGCATGGTAATTTATTTACTATCGAGTTGGCGTTCAACAATCAAACTCTGTTCGGCAGGAAATACAACTTTAGTACTTAAAAAAGTGTCTTTAGTAAAAGCAATATCACACATTTACAGGCAGTAATTCTTGGATCAGGGAACGATCAATATCTTCATTCATTCCCCTGTTCAAAATACAAGTGCCCTTTATTAATTTGTAAAAGGAAATTCACGTATGTCCAGATTTTTATCTGTTCGTTTGCACAACACTATAATGCTGTTAAGTTCGCTATTTTTTAGCGTTAATATTTTCGCTGCTGACATCGATGATGGCAATGTCGGTGTTGAATATTCGGTTAATGAGTATCTGCTTGATTCAAACCGCTCTAGAAAAATCACTTCCCTATCCGAAAAAACAGAAGACCGTGTCGGCAAAGCCGATATCATCTGGCGTAATAGTAAAGATGGTCGTAATTGGCTGTGGACGATGGATGGCTTATCGATATCGCAAAGTAAGGAAATAGATTCTGTTGATAAAGAATGGGACATCGCTGGACGAGGTGATTTCAACGACGATGGTAAGTCTGACATTTTATGGCACAATAGTCGAACTGGTCTTAATTACCTTTGGATGATGGACGGTTCCACTTTGATTGAAAGAAAAGCAATCAATACGGTTGCAGATTTGGATTGGCAGATAAAGGCGGTAGCTGATTTTAATGGAGACAGTAAAAGCGATATTCTGTGGCACCATCAAATAACCGGGCAGACATACGTGTATTTGATGGATGGATTTCAAATAATGGCGCGTAATAGTGTTCGGTATATTGATGACGTAAATTGGCAGATTGAAGCTACGGGCGATGTAAATGGGGATGGTAAAAACGATGTTATCTGGCGGCACCAATTAACGGGCGTAAACTACATCTGGTTAATGGATGGAGTCACCCTTCAAAAGGGGTATGTGTTAAATACCGTTCCTAACGAATGGGACATAGTGGGCGCAGGAGATTTAAATGGCGACGGCTATGACGATATTGTTTGGCGCAATCCAATTGATGGTCGAAATTGGGCGTACTTAATGAAAAACGGACAAATTGAAACCAGTCGGCAAATTAACAATGTAAAGGGCGCTCAATGGCAGATTAAATCTATCGCTGATTTTGATGGAGATGGCAAAGCTGATATTTTCTGGCATAACCAAACCACTGGATTAACCTATGTATATCTTATGGATGGCACTGCAATTACTAGCCGTGGCGCTTTGAATACGGTTAATAGTGATTGGCAGGTTATAGGCTTCGGTCTGGAAGACAATGCAGCTGAACTAATTTTACTATCTATTACTATTAGTAGTTCATTAAATTACGAAGAACGCAGTAATATTGAGTTATCTAGTAATATACAAAACAGCAGTGGGACTGTTAAATATAGTTGGGAGCAAGTATCTGGTATTGAAATAACCCCCACTTCAACTGATCAAAGTACATTAGTTTTCAGCGCACCTGAAGTTACGCAAGATGAAGGTGTTAGTTTTAAATTAACTGTTACTGATGGGGCAAATAGTTCAGCTTCGGATACAGTGGATTTAACAATAGAAGATGTTCCTTTAGGCTTGGCTATTAATTCAGGCTTCCCTTCTGCGCTTTCTGGACATGAAGATGATCATGCTCCAATTATATATGAAATAACTTCACAGCTTGATGGAAAAGTAACAACTGTTATAGTGTTTAGTTCATTTGAAGGGAATTTCAATATCGCTTGCCGGGATGGCTCCCCTTCATATTATATTGCCACGGAAAACGTAACTAATAATGGTGGCATACGATATAGAATTGGACCTGATGAGACCGTATTTTCTGAAACATGGCTTGAAAGTCGAGACTTTACATTATTAATTCCAAACGGTTTCGACCAAACGCTAATTCAACGTCTTTATCAAAACTGGGATGCGGTTTTTCAATATGTTCCATTTTTATCCCGTAGTGGAACTCTAAACTTAAACTTAACTGGTTTTCCGGCTGTTATTGATAAAACAAGAGAAGCATGTAATTGGCCAGAAGATGTATTTCCTCTAGATAATGGATGGGGAACAACATTACCAATAGAGCCACCAAATGACGCAGTTTATGCAGAGTTTACTTCAGACTTTAAACCATTTCGGACTTTGGCTTGGCGTGCAAAAAACGACTTAGGCATTACTCGACTGCTAATTAAAGTGGGGGATTTCTCTGGTGAAGGAGAATGTTCTGGCACCTCCACGATAACAAATAGATTCTATGTCAGGCAGGATGATAAATTAGTGAGCGCGGTCGTGGGTAGTGAAGCTAAAGTAAGCTGTTCACAACCAAGAATACTTGTACTACAAGGTGACTTTGATGCTTCTCGTGCATTTGTTTTAGAGGTGTACCCTTTTCACAGTAATGCATTGACACGAATAACTTCTGAATTATCTGCCCCTGATGGACCATTCGCAACTCTTACTTTTGAGAATGAATGAAAACATTAGATTAAGCTGACATTGATCGGAGTAAATTGAAAAAATTCTATTTAATTGCTCTGCCCCCCTTTATTTTAAGGGGCTGCAGTTTTACGGTTAAGAAAATAAGAAAATTATTTTTTTCTTATTTACGATACATTTTAAAAATCAGTGTCCGTTTCTAATCGATGGGGTCAGTGACGTTGATTGAACAAAATTTGTAATTGAAACAAAAACTGTAGTTCAACTCTACTCCTTTGACTGTCCGTTTATCGCTCATTGCCGTCAGTCAGGTTTGATTAATCGTATGATGATTCTGCGCTCAATATAGTCTGATAGTTCGAATTCTCTTACGGCCGCTATAGGTCGTTAGCTGCCCTTTTGGGCAGCTAACTAGACTGACAATTTATCGCGAAAATCAGTTTAACTGAAGAAACGGCCATGGGGTCAGGCCTTACATTTGACACTCAGATGCTTTAACCGCTCTACTCACAGTTGCATAACTTACCGCAAAAGCATTACCGACTTCAGTTAGCGTATAATGGCCCGACAAATAAGCTCGGGCTAAGGCTTCATTTCTTGGGGTCGGTAAATCTTGATAATACTTCAATGGCTTAGCGGGTTTGAGCTTTTGAGGTTTTGGGATATCCAAAAGTGATTGAGAGGCATCAATA
>JAWUXT010000059.1:0-30174 GCA_034111205.1 Paraglaciecola sp.
TTAAGTGTGACTTGCTTACCTAAAAGAAGTTATGAATAACATGCGTTTTACAGCCAAATTTTTCATCCTATTAATCGGTTTTAGCATACTGACTCTTTGTTTAGTTAGCGTGTTCACTGGCTCTTATGTCAACCTCCTTCCTCTTTATATCCTGACAATAGTCGCCACATCCTATTGCACTGCACATACCTTTAAAACAGTGTTTTACCTGTGTTTACTGGGTATCTTAATCACAAGTTATTTGGCTCTAATGCCACTCTCAAGTCTAGCGTTAAGTGATGTATTGGCACCTATGATTGCTCTATTCGCAACTGTCGCAACTTATTTACTGCTACGCTCAAGAAATGCCAACCAGTACACTGAGACTCAACTCCTCATCGATAAGCTGAGGGATAGTCAATACACTCAAAAATTACAGTCCCTTTCTGGTTCCGTAGCCCATGATTTTAATAATGTTATGAGCGTGGTGATGGGGAATGCAGAGTTGTTGAAATATACCTTGTCCAAGCCAGAGAATTCAAAACAATTTATTGATGCCATTTTGGACGCGGTACAAAAAGGCATCGACTTGACACAATATTTGTTGTCTTTTGCACAGAAACAATTTTTACAACCGACCGACGTTGACATGAATCAGCTTATTCGCAAACATCTGAATGACTTAGATTTACCTCTAGATGCTAAAAATACAATCCATTTTACCGCGACGCCAGATTTATGGATTGCAAAAGTAGACCCTGCCTTTTTTGAGCCATGTTTATTTCATCTAATCCAAAATGCAATGCAAGCCAATTCAAGTCATATAGACATACAGCTTTCAAATGTTGTCGATGATGCTTTAATCGATTCGAAGCGTTATGTGTCAATGGTTATTTCTGACGATGGGCTTGGCATCGCAGATCAAAATCTTAAGTGCATCTATCATCCTTTTTTTACCACCAGAAAAGCTGAAGGGGCTAAAGGTTTAGGTTTGAGTGCGGTCTGGGGGTTTTTTCACCAAAGTGGGGGGCATATTGACGTGGACTCTACATTGGGAAAAGGCACAACATTCAACATTATTATGCCTGCAGCTATATGCGAAACATAAAAACACACAATCAAAGATTCGGATGAAAAATTCGAGACACAAACTAAAAAACAAACATTAACACAAGATTTTTAGCTTTGCTTTTAGGTGGTTTTTTTAACCTTTTTTTTGAATCCTGCGGTAAATCGGCAGATAAAATTGGCACTCAAAATCAGTAATTCTACCTATTTACCCCTTTCCTAATTAATTTAAACTAAATATCAACCTTCTGTTACCGCCACAAATAAAGGCGAGCGTTCTTAGAATATGGATTTTATATGACCACGACAAAAAATAAGATATTAATTGCCGATGACGACCCCGCATTGCTGTCACTTATGCAGACCTTATTGTCTCACCATTTTGAAGTGGTTGTTGCCAAAGACGGCGAAGAGGCTCAAAAATATATAGAGAATGAAGAATTCTTATTTTTAATATTAGACATTCATCTTCCAAAGGTAACGGGATTGGAGTTATGCCTATGTATCTTAGAAAACACAAAAAAAACCAAGCCACATATTGTTATTTTAAGTGGTGATGACAGTTCAAAAACCATTCGTGCGGCCTACGAATTAAATATTGATGATTATATTATTAAGCCAATCAGTTCCCTTGCCTTTGTTCAAAGAATGCAGCGTTTGGAAAGAGATATATTGGATCTGGCTAATCTAGAAGATCTTCGCAAGCAAACATTGAATATGGCAGATACTGCTATGCGCCAGGCGTCTGAATACGGAGGTGCATTAGAGTTAATTGCTCGACTTAACTGTATTTCAGACCCCATGCAACTCGCAAAAGAAGTAGCTGAATATCTAAAATCGTCTGGTTATTTCACCGCCATACAATTTCGTTCAGAGATGATGACCGTTAATTTTGACATTGATTTAAGTGAATGTTCGGAAGTTGAAATCAAAGTTTTCAACTTATTACATCAATGTGGTCGTATTTATAGTTTTGGCCGAAGGATCATATTTAACGATGAGCATGTTTCAATTCTAGTTAAAAACATGCCGCCAGTATCCTCACATTCATATGGCATGTTAGTGGATATAGCAGCCAAAATAGTGCCTGCTATCAACAGCCGTTTTATCAGCTTATGTAATGAAAAAGCCATAAACCATAGTGTGACTATTTTGTCTGATGCCATGGACATGGTTGCAAAAGGAATTTCAGCCATGGAAGTAGAAAAAAGAGAAATAATACAAGTGGTTATCACACAAATTAGCGATAGTTTTCACAAACTTGAACTGAACGATGAACAAGAGCAATTTTTCATTAACTTGATTGAAACACAACTTCAAGATAAAGAAGTCAGCAGTGATTTTTTAACAGTACAGGATACACTGGAAAACTGCCTAACATCGGTTCAATCTGCGCAGAAGATGACCTTAGCCACAAACACAGATAGCGATGCATCAACACAATCGATGTATCAAGATGTTGAATTATTTTGATTTGTAATTTTTGAACCTAATCGATTGAGTGCTGTAACGACATGCAAAATGAAACGGTGAACGATATACTCAATAAAAATCAAGATGTTGATTATATCAATCAATATCAAGGCTATGCGCTTTTAGATAATCATCTAGACGTAACACTGCATACCCCAATGATTGGTGACTTACTAAATATCGCCTTGTTACCACATAACATTCAACAGCATAATTCTGACCTGTATTCTTTTATTGAAACGTTAGTCAAGAACGCCAAAACCAGCCATGTTGGATGGAGTCAAGAACAACTGATGTACGATGCTCATCATTATGATTGTGCTGTAAATATTGAACAGAACACAGAGACGGGTCTTGAACAGACGCACTTATTTATGAGTTATTCCTTAAGCTCAAAATATCAAATGCCATCGCCTGGGCTAGTCGAAAGTGAAAACAATATTGGTGAAATGTATGCCCGCATTGGACACGAAATAAATAATCCATTAGCCATCGCACTCGGAAATTTAGCGTTTTTAAAAAAAGCTTTACTTGATAACCTTATATACTCGCAAAACACTCATCATTACCTGCATGCTCTTGATAGTAGTTTAGAGCGCATTCAATCAATCGTTTCAGGTCTTAGATATTTATCCAGCGATACATCCCATGAAGCCAAGTCTGAAATACATATTTATGATTTACTTGAAATTACAGTACTTCTGTTAAAGGAAATATATACTAGACAAGGTATAACTCTGCATTATTCTGCCAATCAGGAACGTAAAAATATCTTTGTAAGCGGATACTTTAGCGAGTTACAACAAGTTTTAATAAATTTAATCAGTAACGCCCGAGATGCCGTTCTTCATTCTCCATACAAAGACATACTAATATGCACTGAGCTAACCGCATCTGAAATCAACATAAAAATCACTGACAATGGCACAGGAATATCGGTTAAGGAACAACCACATATATTTGATAATTTTTATACCAACAAAAAGGCAACCCATGGCACTGGTTTGGGTCTAGGAATTGTCAAGCGAATACTCGATGATCATAAAGGGTCAATTTCTGTTGAATCAAAAATGAATGAAGGCTCTAGTTTTTTAATTACTCTCCCCATCACTGAATCATCAGACCGTTCTGTTTCAGAAAAACATGACACAAACCTCAACATAAAACAGCTCTGCGTTTCGCCAATGTTATCCAACGTAAATGCCATAATCATAGATGATGAACCTATGTTATTAGAAGTGGTAGCTGCTAACTTAGCATCGTTTGGGATGAATGTTTTTGCGACCGATAGTTTCAAACGAGTGCTGAGTGAAATTAAAAAAGGTCAGTATCAATTACTGATCACCGATATGTGTATGCCTGATTGTAATGGTTTGGAGTTAATTAAAAAAGTTAAAAAGCTATCTGCTGACAAGGTCAAATGTATTTTAATGACAGGTGGCATAGTGAATGGAGTAAACCCAAAAAGTCTAGATTCTAATCAGATAGACGGTGTTTTAGACAAACCATTTTGCCTCAATAACTTGTTGGAATTGCTCAACAAATTAGATTTAAAACCGGAGAATCAAGATGTCGAATAAATCAATCCTTAGAAAATTTATTCATGACCTCTCTAATAAAATTATGATTTTAGAAGGTTACATAACCCTCGTAAATATAAAACCTGAATTTGACTTAAAGCTGATGATTTCTAAGTTAGAAGAGAATGTTGTATCGATTGTACAGATTTTGGAAGACCTGCGGGGATATGTAAAACAGGAGTCCGATGAAACGGATTTAATCGCGCTGGTCTATAGCAGCAAAGTAAGGGAATATATGACTGATATCGCCCTTGAGTCTGAGCTAGAAAAAATTGATAAATCTTCCGTTTCAAATAATACAGATAACAATGTAACCGGATACTTTTTGTACTTGAATGGGAATTTCATTCAATACCTTGAAGGCAGCCCTAAGGATGTTGAATCACTCTATTTAAAAATATCACTCGACCCTCGCCATCATTCGATAACACTACTGTCCCACGAAAAAATCACCGAAAGATCATTCAAAAAGTGGACTAAACTATACAGAATGAATCTCAATGATCATTCTCATATCCCTAATATTTTAAAGTCTATTGTAGACGAAAAACAACGACTATTAACAAAAACAGAATCACTGTCCTTGGTTAATTTCATCTCCTTGATAAGTGATAACAACCAGTTAGAGGTTGAAGGCGGCGGCACACAATGAATATTTCCCGCAGCACAGGTCCTAAATCAGCAAGGACTTTATCCACCACTAGTGGCGCATATGCCCAGCCTAACGTGGCTTTTTCTCTTGCCTCTGGAGTGCTCAGGGGTAGTGCTGGATCGTAGAACGGTAACAGGGTTAAAAATCCACTCCCTTTATTTCCTTCTGCTTGCGCTAATGTTATTGGTGCAGTGAGTGTAGACTTAACATCACGGGCCGCAGCAAGTGCCGCATTTCGGCGATTGGTTTCAGAGCCAATATCAAGACCTGTTGCTCCCTGATTATCTTTTTCGGGGTAAATATACTGAATAATAAAACGATTTTTTTGATGTGCAGTAAGGGTTTTTATTGCAAAGTTTGGTCTACCATCTGCACGTGCATTGGCAAGAAAATTGGCTTCAGCTGATGGACTGACACTGCGAATAAAACCAAAGCCAAGTCCCCCAGGAAATTCGTGTTTTAAATCACGAGAATGAATATATCGTTCAAAATGCGAGCGTTGCATATGAGTGATATCTGCAGCTAACATAGCCCCACGAATAGCAAGTAGACCATACTCATATAGTTCAAAACACTTAATGATAAGTTAGTTCAGCTGAGTCGGTTAATTGCTCCACACGTGACTGCATAGCAGCTGTATTTTGCTGGTGTATTTACCATCGAGCGAATTCCATCTAAGGGATCTTATTTCGAAACGTTTAAGTCATAATCTACCTGTTCAAATAGTCGATGAGGCCATGGTAAACTCTATGGAATGCAGATATTGATGAATTGGTGAGTGGACATGCGCGACAAAATAAACAAACCCGCTAATAAGCAGGTTTGTTTAACAATGATTACAACTGGAATGCTGTAGAGGCTTTGTTTATCAGTATTTCATTTATCCTTCAGATAATACTGACTGGTTTTACCCGCTAGGCACCCACTAATACTTAGATATACCTAGTCTGAGAACTGCCTTATCATGACACCTAATGTTTCTTTAGCGTCACCAAATATCATTCGACAGTTGGGTTTGAAAAACAGCGGATTATCAATACCGGCAAAACCTGAGGCCATGCCCCGTTTCAGTACAAACACGTTTTTAGCCAAATCCGCATTGATCACTGGCATTCCATAAATGGGGCTGCCTTTCATTTCTCGGGCTGCTGGATTCACCACATCGTTAGCACCAATGACCATAGCCACATCAAAATTTTGAATACGCTTGTTTATCTCGTCCATTTCGAATAGTTGCTCATAAGATACGTCGGCTTCCGCTAACAGCACGTTCATGTGCCCAGGCATGCGTCCCGCGACTGGATGAATGGCGTATGCGACTTCTGCGCCGTTTTCTTCTAACAGTTGTTGCAGCTCTTTCATCGCGTGTTGCGCTTGTGCTACTGCCATACCGTAACCCGGAATGACCACCACAGATTGCGCCGCTTCGAGCACGTAATACGCATCCTCGGCCGATAAAGGTTTAACTTCACCTTCTATTACCATGTCTGTTTTAGTCACTGACATAAAGCCACTGAATAACACATTACTTAAGGAGCGATTCATGGCTTTACACATGATGTTGGTCAAAATAATACCACTGGCACCCACTAGCGAACCTGCCACTATCAAAATGTTGTTGTGAAGAGCAAAGCCGGCTGCACATGCGGCTAGACCGGAATATGAGTTAAGCAGTGAAATAACCACTGGCATGTCTGCTCCGCCAATCGGTAATACCAGCATGATGCCAAATAACAAAGCAAACCCCATGGCTGTATATAGCACCACATTAAAATCGATACTTATACCAGCCAGCATTGTGGGCTGGGCAACAAACAGGTAAGCAGTAAATATAATAGCCAATACCAGCAGGCTATTAAACGCCGCCTGACCGACGAAAGTCACCGAACGACCAGAAATACGCTCACTCAGTTTTGCCCATGCAATTAAACTCCCTGAAAAGGTCACGCCCCCAATTAATAGGGCCAGAAATGTCACTATCATGGTGAAAACGGTAAACTCACTATTGGCTTCAACCGTGGCCCACGCAACAAATAAACTGGCGAGGCCGCCAATACCGTTAAGCAGTGACACCATTTCAGGCATAGCCGTCATAGCTATCAACCTTGCGGCAAGTACACCCAGTATGCTACCTGCTAACATAGCAATGGCTATCATTTGAAAACTAACAATATTGTTATCAAACATAGTGACAACAATCGCAATGAGCATCGCAATGGCAGAGAGTAAATTACCCTTACGGGCTGAAGAAGGGTGCCCAAGCAGTTTTAAACCAAAAATGAATAAGGCAGCAGCGAGCACATAACTGAAGTTGATCACTAAGTCGGTTGTGGTAGTTTCTATCATCATATTTCCCTACTGCTTTTTCTTGAACATAGCGAGCATTCGGTCAGTAACCAAATAACCACCAACGACGTTTATGGTCGCTAAAAAGACCGCGAATGCACCAAGGTAAGTGGAATATTCACCCATGCTGTCGCCGCCAGCCAAAGCCAGTGCACCCACAACTGTGATACCAGAGATTGCATTAGCAGCAGACATCAAAGGAGTATGTAATGTGGCAGGGACTTTTTGGATAAGTTCATAACCGACAAATATTGATAATAATAGAATGAATAATAAATATACGGCGTCCATTAGGGTTCCTTTTTATCGTTTGTGGATGAAGTATTAGCCTCATAGACAGACTTGAGCATGGCATTCACGACTTGCCCTTGATGAGTAATGATACAACCAGACTGAACTTCGTCTTCAATATCCAGGTTAAATACATTGTCTTCTTGGTGCCAAAATTCACTGATTAAATTGAACATGTTATTGCTGTACATTTGGGTAGCATGTTTGGCTACTCCATTTGCCCAATACCCAGTGCCAATAATGGTTACACCGTTGTGCTTGATAATTTCACCGGATACAGTGCCTTCGACGTTACCACCGTTTTCAGCAGCCATATCCACTATCACACTGCCAGCTTGCATCGACTCAACCGTTTTCAGGTCGATGAGCATCGGAGGCTTGCGCCCAAACAACTGCGCGGTGGTAATAACTATATCTGACTCAGCGATACATTTAGCTTGTTCACGTTGCTGAATTTGCATTTGCTCTGGGGTCAACGCTTGAGCATAACCCTGCCCAGTCTCACCCGTTTTACCTAAATCAATATGTAAAAATTTAGCACCTAGCGACTGCACTTGTTCGGCTACCACTGTACGAGTATCGAATGCCGTTACGCTGGCACCTAAACGTTTAGCGGTAGCAATAGCTTGTAAGCCTGCTACTCCCGCACCAATAACAAAGACTTTTGCAGGCTTCAGTGTGCCTGCTGGTGTCATCATCATGGGTAAAACACCATCAAGCTCATTAACCGCTTGCAGCACCATGACATAACCAGCCAAACTAGCTTGAGAACTGAGGGCGTCCATTTTTTGGCAACGACTGATACGCGGGATCATTTCCATGCTAATGCTGGTGATATTGTTTTCACATAAGCTTGCTACAAAACCTTTCTCATTAAACGGGTCTAAATAGCTCACGATCAGCGTGTTAGGTTTTAAATGACCAAGATCATCTGTAGTGAGTTTGTGCAAACTGGGTACAATGTCTGCATTTGCTAAGATTTCAGTACGACTGGTCACAATTTCTGCCCCAGCCACTGCATATTCTTCATCGCTCACATGGATATGTTTACCGATACCGGCTTGCACATGCACAGTGGCACCCAATAATTTGTATGCTTTAACGTTTACTGGCAACACAGCACAACGCATTTCCTGTGGTTTAAGCTCAGCAGGGAACCCAAGAATTGTCATATAAACCTCAAAGTTAATGTTCTTTAATAAATATGGCTTATTTAAGAGGGGAATGAAAATTCACAGTACTTATATTGGGTATAATGTTGTATTGCTTTTAGCAAACAAATGAAAAAACGCCCTCCGTTATGTATTAACAAGTAGTCTATTTATTAAAGATATCTATTGTTGTGTTAACCCTTGCTTGATAAGTCTCACGGGTCAGTGCTTTAATACCGGGAACTTTAATTGATGGGCATTGATTAAAATTTGTGTGCTCTCGAATGATCAAAATTTATATTTAGTTAATATTACTGATAACATCTGATTTATTTTTTAAGGCTTATTTTTGAAACCTACGCATCCACAACACTCCCGAGCAAGTTTCTTTCGCAGACTAGCTGCCATGGTATACGACATTTTAGTAGCGGTTGCTGTTGGCATGTGTGCAGCAATGGTCATGTTACTAACGATGCTGTTGCTAGTTGAAAACAACATATTAGATAACCAAGGTTATGAGCATTTTAGTGAGCTCATTCAACACTCTTTTATCTATCAACTTATCTTGCAAGTGTGGGTAGGTTTATGGATTGTTGGTTTTTTTCTGTGGTTTTGGCGAAATGGTGGTCAAACCATAGGTATGAGGGCGTGGCGCTTACGCTTATTCAGCACCACTGATAAACCTTTTGGTTACAGGCGCGCACTGTTGCGTTTAATATGTTCATTTGGGGGTTTGGGCACTATTTTAGTGTTATTCGATTTCAAATCGAAACAATCATTGCAAGATAGGATCGCCAGTACTGAAATATTGGTGCTCAGCAAGGAAGATAACCATCATTCATCTTGGGGCAAGATTCAAGAATAAAAGGGCAGACGCTAGACTTTCCTTTGCAACATATAGATTGAAAAAGCAGCAAATACTAAACTGGGTAAAGCCGCCCCCATAAACGGCGGCAGATGGTAAACCAAGCTTAAAGCACCAAAGACTTCATTACTCACAAAAAATCCAAAACCGGTTAACACCCCTAATATCACTCGCGCGCCCATAGTGACGCTCCGTAATGGCCCAAAAATAAACGACAAAGCCATTAACAACATTACACCTACAGATAAAGGTTGCAGTACTTTTCGCCACAGGGCCAACTCGTATCGACTTGGATCAAGACTGTTATTATTCCGATAGTTAACATATTCAACTAATCCTCGAATCGACAAAGCTTCTGGTTTGACTGTTACCACCCCTAATTTATCTGGAGTGAGTGTTGACAACCACACACCTTTTTCAAGCTGTTCGTAACGGATCCGCTGATCGCCAATAAAAGTGTATTTAACTTGCTCTAACTGCCAACCTTTCTCACTATAATTAGCCTGTAACGCACTGGTGATTTGTCTTAGCACAAGATTCTCATCGAACTCGTATACATTCACTTTACGCAACGTATTGGTATCGACCACTTCACCGATACTAACGAAGTTATCACCGTCTTTTGCCCAGGTTATTCTGTCAGAAGCAAACAAACTACCGCCAGAAATAGCTTGAGTACGTATTTCTTTGGCTTTAGTTTCTGTGACAGGCGCGACCCATTCACCTATAAACATCACAAATAGCACCATTAACAACGCTGATTTCATGGCAGAGGTAATAATATTCCAACGGCTTTGCCCCGCGGCTTGCATCACAACCAGTTCACTGTTGCTAGCCAAAATTCCCATGCCAATCAACCCGCCAATTAAGGTGGCCATTGGGAAAAACTGTTCTAACTCTCTGGGTAAACTCAGCACGACATACACTAAAGCGACCGTCATATCATAACTGCCACGACCAACTTGTTTCATTTGTTCTATAAATTTAATTAAGGCGCTTAAACCTACCAACACACTTAAACTCAGTGCCGTTGTAGCAAGTAATGTCTTAGCAATATATACATCGAGTATTTTAAACACTGGCATCACCTCTTAATCGAGCGCGTAGCTTCACGCCAAAAGGCCGTCCTTTTAGTAATAATAACGCTCCGATAGATAACAACACTGCATGCACCCACCATAATCCTAGCTGAGGCGGTATGTTGCCATCTTCTAATGCCTTTCGGCCCGCCATTAGCAGCATAAAGTAGCCTAGGTACAGCATCAATGCAGGAAACATTTTCCCAAAGCGACCTTGTCTAGGATCAGCTGCACTAAGGGGAACAGCAATCAATACTAAAAACGGTAACGATAGAGGAATAGCTATTCGCCAGTGTAGCTCTGCTAGGGCATCGACTGATGGATCTGCTATTAAGTCGGCAGTTGGATATGCACTTAATTTTCTACGCTTTCTTTCAGGCTGTTGCTCGGCAATTTGAATTTGATACTCTTCAAACTCAACAACGCGATAATCTTGCCTGCCCATTTCACCCTCGTATTGTTTACCTTGATTGAGTATCAGTTTTTGTGCGCCATTGGCTTGTTCTTCGATGCCACCCCTGTTGGCATAAACAATCCTTACATTTTCGGTATCGGAGTCAGTATCTCTTTGTGCTAGGAAAACCTTTCTTAATGGATTTTGGCCATTATCGATGTCATGTACAAATATTACGGCTTGCTGATTGGCAGTTTGTTGGAAACGACCAGGGATAAGGCTCGATAGACCACTTTGAGCACCGACTTTTTCTTTTAGTTGATAGGTACTTTCAATAGCGAGGGGCGTTAACCACATAGTTAACCCGGCGGTTAATAAAGACATAAACAAGGCCAAAATCAGCATTACACGGGTGATATACCACTCGCTGATACCACATGCCCGCATCACACTCATTTCACTATCAACATACAACCGACCATGAGCCAACATAATCCCCAAAAAAAGACTCAGGGGTAGCACTAGTGACGCTAAAACCGGCGTATGCAAAGCCAAAAAACCGAGCACTAAACCAGCAGGAATTTCTCCTTCGGAGGCATCAGCCAATACTTTGACAAATTTCTGTGTAATAAAAATAGCCATCAACAGCATAAAAATTGCCAGTTGGGACTTCAACGTTTCTTACATTAAATAGCGGAAAATCAGCACAACACATCCAAGGGAAAGTAGTATTTTTAGTGGCACTATGGGAAATTTTAAGTAAACTTAACGTTTTCACAAGTTTAATTTATAAAGTGTGCGTATTTAGAGCACTCAGCCAAGATCTTATTTACAGATTATGTCCGGCTAATGTTAATCTTACAATAATAAAGCTGCATAACCCAATATCACCTTTCGATTATTAATTAAAAGGACAAATGGTTGCAGTATTATTCATCTTGTACCGAGGGTGCAAAGTGGAATTTAGCGTAAAAAGTGGCAGGCCAGAAAAACAACGCAGCGCCTATATTGTAGTAGGTGTGTTTGAGCCAAGGCGTCTAACATCTGTCGCCGAACAGCTCGACATTATTAGCGAAGGCTATATTAGCAATCTACTCAGAAAAGGTGATTTGGAAGGTCAAGCCGGTCAAATGTTATTGCTTCACCACGTGCCGAATATCTTAAGTGAACGAGTATTATTGGTAGGCTGTGGCAAAGAGCGTGAACTAGACGAGCGCCAATACAAACAAATTATCGCCAAAACTGTTAAAACTCTAAATGAAACTGGCTCGATGGAAGCGGTTAGTTTCTTGACTGAATTGCATGTTAAAGGCCGCGATACTTATTGGAAAGTTCGCCAAGCGGTTGAAGCGACGCAAGATTCGCTCTACACTTTTTTACAACTTAAAACCAAAAAAGGCGAACTACGTCGACCTCTACGAAAGATCGTTTTTAATGTATCTACACGTCGTGAGTTATCTATTGGCGAACGAGCACTTGAGCATGGTTTAGCCGTGGCGCAGGGTTCTAAAACAGCTAAAGATGTTGCTAATATGCCGCCAAATATTTGTAATCCTAAATATTTACTTGAGCAAGCAGAAATTTTAGCCGCAACCTATGACATTCTGCATGTTAGCTCAGTTAATGAAGAACAGATGGATGTGCTAGGCATGCACTCCTATTTGGCCGTAGGCCGTGGCTCTGTCAATGAGTCAATCATGACCATAATGGAACATAAGGGTGGCCCAGCAGATCAAGCGCCTATCGTGCTAGTCGGTAAAGGATTAACCTTTGATTCTGGCGGTATTTCAATCAAACCAGGCGAAGCCATGGATGAAATGAAATATGACATGGGAGGTGCCGCTGGCGTATTGGGCGCAATGCATACCATCAGTGCTTTGAATCTGCCGATAAATATTGTTGGTATTTTAGCGGGGTGTGAAAACATGCCTGATGCCAATGCATACCGTCCAGGTGATATTTTAACCACTATGTCAGGACAAACAGTTGAAGTACTCAATACCGATGCTGAAGGCCGTTTAGTATTATGTGATGCACTAACCTACGTAGAACGTTTTGATCCTGAGCTAGTAGTCGATGTGGCTACATTAACGGGTGCTTGTGTGGTGGCTTTAGGTAAACACGCCAGCGCCGTATTCAGTAACCATAATCCCCTTGCTCATGAATTGATCAATGCTTCTGAACAGAGCGGAGATAAGGCTTGGCGTTTACCATTATGGGATGAATACCAAGACCAAATCGAAAGCCCTTTTGCCGATATGACTAATCTCGGAGGTCGTCCTGCAGGCGCCATTACCGCAGCCTGTTTTTTATCTCGCTTTACCCGCAAGTATAACTGGGCGCACATGGATATTGCAGGCACAGCTTGGGTTGGTGGTAAAGACAAAGGTTCAACTGGTCGGCCAGTACCGATGTTGTCTCAGTTCTTAATGAACCGAGCTGGTATTGAAACAGAAGATTAATCATACCTTTTAGGAACCACTTCTTAGGAACCACTTCGCATATGTCAAATGTAACGTTTTATCTGCTTGATGAAACAGACGACACACACCAACAGCCAGCGCACTTTGCGCTGGCTTGTTTGTTGGCAACCCGCAGTTATCGGCAAAAACAAAAATGTTTAGTGTATTGCCAAGATCAAAAACAAGCCGAGCAATTTGATGAGTTGTTATGGCAATTGCCTAACGATGCCTTTGTTCCCCACAATTTGACTGGAGAAGGTCCCTTGGGCGGGGCACCCGTTGAAATATGCTGGCAAACACCCAGTCAATTTAATCGACCCATATTGATTAATCTGTCTGACAACATTCCTGATTTTCATCAACGATTTAGACAAGTCATTGATTTTGTGCCTGCAAAAGAGCAACTCAAACCTCAGGCCAGAGAACGATATAAACACTATAGAGCGGCAGGTAATCAGCTCGATACCCTACCCGCCTCAAGCATTAACGAGACACACAATAATGGATAAGACATTTAATCCACAAAATATAGAACGCGATATTTACCAAAAATGGGAAGACAGCGGGCAATTTAAACCTTCTGGAGAAGGCGAGCCCTACAGCATCATGATACCCCCGCCAAACGTGACGGGCAGTCTTCATATGGGCCATGCGTTTCAACAAACGATTATGGATGCACTCACTCGATACAAACGTATGTCGGGTAATAATACTTTATGGCAAGTAGGTACTGATCACGCGGGTATTGCCACTCAAATGGTGGTCGAGCGTAAATTAGCAGCAGAAAACGGCCCGACTCGAAAAGAATTAGGCCGCGAAGCTTTTATCGACAAAATTTGGGAATGGAAGGCTGAGTCAGGTAATACGATTACTAATCAGATGCGTCGCTTAGGTGCATCAGTCGATTGGGAACGTGAGCGTTTCACTATGGATAAGGGTCTTTCAAACGCAGTTAATGAAGTGTTTGTGCGCCTGCATTCAGAGAACTTAATCTATCGTGGTAAACGCCTGGTTAACTGGGATCCTAAGTTACATACCGCCATCTCTGATTTAGAAGTCGAAAGCAAAGACAAAAAAGGACACATGTGGCACTTTCGCTATCCATTGGCTGATGGGGCTAAAACGGCTGAGGGCAAAGATTACCTTGTTGTAGCCACAACCCGACCTGAAACAGTATTAGGTGATACAGGCGTTGCCGTAAATCCAGAAGATCCCAGATATAAAGACCTAATTGGTCAATTCATCGATTTACCTCTAGTGAATCGTCGTATCCCTATTGTGGGTGACGAACACGCGGATATCGAAAAAGGCACGGGTTGTGTAAAAATAACGCCAGCCCATGATTTTAACGATTATGAAGTGGGTAAACGTCATCAATTGCCGATGATCAATATTCTAAATTTTTCTGGTGAAATTCTTCCCAAAGCTGAAATATACGATACTAAAGGTGAAGTAACTGATGCTCTAAATTCAGCACTTCCTGAGGAGTTTCATAACTTAGACCGTTTTGCTGCCCGCAAAGCCATCGTTGCTAAATTTGATGAAATAGGCTTTTTAGAAGAAGTAAAAGACCACGACCTAACTGTGCCTTATGGCGACAGAAGTGGTGTAGTGATTGAACCTATGTTGACCGACCAATGGTATGTACGTGCAGCACCGTTAGCTAAAGTCGCAGCAGATGCCGTCACCAATGGCGAGATTGAATTTGTACCCAAACAATATGAAAACATGTATTTTTCTTGGATGAATGATATCCAAGACTGGTGTATTTCCCGTCAATTGTGGTGGGGTCATAGAATACCCGCTTGGTACGATGAACAAGGTAATGTGTATGTGGGTCGCAACGAAGCAGAAGCCCGCGCGGAAAATGGCTTAGCTGCAGATCTAGTACTTAGGCAAGATGACGATGTATTAGACACCTGGTTCTCCTCTGCGCTGTGGACATTTTCTACATTAGGTTGGCCTGAAAATACTGAAGATTTAAAAACCTTTCATCCTACTGATGTGTTGGTCACTGGTTTCGATATTATTTTCTTCTGGGTAGCCAGAATGATCATGATGACCATGCATTTTATTAAAGATGAAAACGGCAAACCCCAAGTACCTTTTAAAACAGTTTATGTGACAGGCCTTATTCGTGATGATGATGGGCATAAAATGTCTAAGTCTAAAGGTAACGTCATCGATCCTTTGGATATGATCGACGGTATTTCTCTGGAAGATTTACTCGAAAAACGTACCGGTAATATGATGCAGCCTAAAATGGCTGAAAAAATTAAGAAACAAACGGCGAAGCAGTTCCCTGATGGCATAGAGTCGCATGGAACAGACGCATTACGCTTTACCCTGGCAGCAGTCGCTTCTACTGGCCGTGATATCAGTTGGGACATGAAGCGCTTAGAAGGCTACAGAAACTTCTGCAACAAGTTATGGAACGCCAGTAATTTTGTGCTGATGAATACCCAAGAACATGATTGTGGGTTTAATTCAGATTCGAATATGACTTTTTCACTTGCAGACAAGTGGATCATGGGGCAATACCAAAACACCATAAAAGCCTATCGCGGGGCTATGGATACTTATCGTTTTGATATCGCAGCCCATGCATTATACGAATTCACATGGGACCAATTTTGTGTTTGGTATATAGAATTAACCAAACCTATTTTATTGCAAGGAACTGAAGAGCAGCAACGTGGTACCAGGCATACCCTAGTTACCGTCTTAGAGTCCTTACTACGATTAATGCATCCTATTATGCCATTTATCACAGAGACTATCTGGCAAGATGTATCGCCTATCGCTAACTGTCATAGCGCCACCATAATGAATCAGGCATACCCTGAATACGATGTTGCTAAGGTTGATGCCTCCGCGATGCAAGATTTAGAATGGGTCAAAGGTTTTGTATTATCTATTCGCTCGATACGTGGAGAAATGGATATTGCACCAAGTAAACCTTTGCCAGTGTTACTGCGCAATGCTTCGCCTGAGGATATCAGGCGGCTTGAAGAAAACGCCATCTTCTTACATTCAATTGCCAAGTTAGAAACAGTGACAGCATTAAGCGAAGATGATAAATCACCGGTCTGTGCTACTTCTTTATTGGGGTCACTTGAAATTATGATCCCCATGGCTGGATTGATTGACAAAGACGCTGAACTCGCCCGTATTGCCAAAGCATTAGACAAGTTGGAAAAAGACTTTGCTCGTACTCAAGGAAAACTCGCAAATGAGAAGTTTGTGAGTAATGCACCTGATGCGGTGATTGAAAAAGAGAAAGCTAAGTTAGCTGACTTTACAATGCAGATGGGTAAACTGCGCGAACAGCGCAGTAGCATTGAATCTATCTAAAAAGTCATATCGATTATAGGGTGTGTTATCAACATTGCTGACACACCCTAGCTATCTGAAGTTGTGATGTTGTGATGATAAATTACATCGATAAATTGTATGAGGAATGAGAAGTTGGTCTTACATTTCAGGTTCTTGATCGTTCTGTATTTTCTTTTGATGAATATGGCGACGAGTGCCACAGCTTCAACTGAAAAAAACCTAACCCTAGTGTTTGCCGGTAATATGCCTGACATAGGCAGCCATACCTATGGCACTTACACAGGCCTTGCAGGTTTATTAGAAAAAATGAGAGCCGAAGACACACCGACTATATTTACCTTCGCCGGAGGAAGTTTAGGACCAAGTCCTTTGTCCAGTTTGGACCGGGGATCTCACATCATTGATATCCTGAATACATTAGAGCCTGACCTGATGACATTGACTAAACGTGAATTTAGCTATTTCGAAGATGAGCTCACTTTACGCACTTATGAAGCCGCATTCCCGATGATTAGTAGTAACCTTTTTGACCCATTAACCAATGGTAACCTTGAAGGTATTTTAACCAGTCTAATTGTTGAAAAAGGTAACACTAAAGTCGGTTTTATCTCGATACTAGACGAAGAAGTAGTGACAGAGTATTTGCTAAAAAGAGTCCGTATATTTGAACCTCGCCAAATCATTCAACAGCAAATTTCCTTTCTAAAACAACAGGGCGCTGAATTAGTGGTGCTAGTTTACTCCAAAGAAAGAGATTATTATCAAACTCTCATATCTGAACATGAAATTGACTTTGCACTGAGGATCGTTAGTGAAATTGAGGAATATCAACCTAACAATGTCTACTCTATTTCCAGCCAAGAGCCATTCATGTTACTTCGCATGAGTTGGCAGACTAACAGCAAAGCGAAAAACCTAACTATTGAAGCACCTAAAATTTATTACTCGTATCTACCTAGCAAACCCACAACTTCATTGCTAGTTGACGATTACGACCAGAGGCTAGAAAGACTACTCAATCAAAAGATTGGAGTTTTTGGAAGTGAAATTCAGACATCGAGAAGCCTCATTCGAACAATGGAAATGCCATTTGGGAATTTCGTAGCTGACGCACTTAAACACTATGCCAAAACCGATATTGGTTTAATAAATGGTGGGGCAATCCGTGGTGATAAAATTTATACCGAGGGAGCATTTATCACCCGCCGAGACATTGCTACAGAGTTACCTTTCAGATCACATGTCACTGTATTGTCGATGACAGGAGAGCAGTTAAGACAAGCTCTAGAAAATAGCGTAAGTGAAGTAGAACTAGCCGAAGGGCGTTTTTTGCAAGTATCAGGGGTATCTTTTACTTATTCTATTAAAAAACCAGTCGGCGAGCGAGTACAAACAATAAACATCAACGGACGCACATTAGAACCTAAACGAAAATATTCAGTATCCACCTCAGATTATCTGGCAAATGGTGGCGATGGCTATAATGTATTTTTAGACACTCAGCACCTAGAACGCAACAATCAAAAGCCACCTTTGATAACTGATGTCGCTATTCGAATGATACAACGGCAAAAAATAATATTGCCTAAAATTGAATTCAGAATAAAGCGTGTGATTGAATGACTATTTCAACTTCAAAAAAAGGCACTCGGGTCTCTCTAGTATCAGTATTTAGTGCCGGCTTAGTAGGAATATTATTTGTTTTTATGCTACTCAGTTATTTTACCTTTACTCGCTTACTTAGTTTTGAATCAACACTGACAAACATCTCTGATAAGTCATTACCTAACCTAATACGCATCAGTCAACTTTATAGTCAAGCCAGCACACTTTTAGAATTCACAGAGCTGTTGTCAAAATCCTCATCAAATGCGTCAAAACGCTTAGCCGAAAAACAACTTCAGACTAACCTTATTAACATTCGTAAAGCTGCCAAAGAGATCTTTGAAAATGAGTTTTTAGATACGCAAATAAAAACCATCACTATCGAATTAGATGAATATTCAGCCTTAATCGAAGACCGTTTGCAGACTGTGAATAATATCGAATTATTAAAATCCAAAATGTATGCACTTAACACGCAAGCCATTAACATTGACAAACAAAGCACAAAGGCTTGGACGTTAGGGTTTTCGTTAGCCTCAATAGATGTAAGCAGAGCATTAAATGAGAAAAAGCTACAAAAAGTGAGGTTTTTGTTTGCTCAATTAAGAGAGCAACTTAACCAGCTAAGTACTAGTTCTGCCATAGGAACTGAGAATGTAATGAGGCGTCAACTTACGAGTCAAATGAAAGCATTACTTTTTGATGAAAATGGAATGGAAACGTTAAAAATAAGATCTTTACGTATAGAAGGAAGAGTCTTAGGCCGCAAAAGTTTCGTGCATAACTTAATTGAAGATTACCTAGCACAACTCGGTTTTGTTACCAACGAAACAGAACAAGATACCACCCAACAAGTAGCCACTTCGGTTACAGAAATGAACCAACAGACCCAACTCTTCAGATATATTTTGATCGCGGGAGTGTTTTTTTTGCTCGTTATAGTCATTTTGTTTCAGCAACGGATACTAAAAAGAATCCGTATTTTCAATCACATGTTACACAGCGAAACGCAAGGTTTTGAGTATCACCCCCTACTCAAAGGAAATGATGAAATTACTGATTTGGCTGAAGCATTCAAAGAATTTCATCAAACAATTAAAATACAAAAATATAAGCTTGAGCAACTTTCTATGTCAGATTCTCTAACCGGTATTTCTAATCGAAGGGCTTTAGATATCCGCTTAAAACATGATATTGAGTTGTCTTCTCGGAAAAAATCTAATGTCTCGGTGTTGCTGATGGATATAGATTGTTTCAAACTTTACAACGATAACTATGGACATATAGCCGGAGACCAATGTTTGAGGGATGTATCTAAGGTTATTTGTAAATCACTGCATCGAGATAGTGACTTTGTTGCAAGATATGGAGGTGAGGAATTTGTTTGTGTGTTGCCAGATACTGATTCAAAAGGCGCACAAGAGATAGCAACACATATCATTGAAAAATTAAAACACAACGCGCTGCCACATATTTACAGTAATGTCGCAGACTACGTGACGATAAGCATTGGTATTACGACTTCACAACCCAATGCTTTATTAACTGCAGAAGCCATCATTAAACAAGCAGATACAGCTTTGTATGCTGCAAAAAAGACAGGCAAAAACACATACAGATTATATTCCTCAACTGCACCTTCTAAGTAACTGGTTCTTTATTCGCAATCTCTTGCTCTATGTACACGCTAAATTCTTGTTTAAACCAACGCTGCAACATATTTTTTTCGTAACGCAGTGATTCACTATCGAAAAAGCGATTACCGCGGTCCATAAAAGACATGTCTTTGAGGTCTACTTCAGCCTGTTGAATGACTGCGCCAGACGTATCCAATAACTGATAACTAAAATTAATTCTTGGAATATCAATGTTCTTAATAACCCGGACGTCAGATGTTCCCTGCCCCAGCCCAACAAAAGAGGCAGGCCAAACTTGTCCGGCCAAGTCAAGATCAGTCACTTTCATTAGTAATTTTTGGTTATCAGGTAATGCCGATGCCAATTCATGCATATATTCATTAATGCCCTCAAAGGTGGCTTCCATGAACCTTTTACGCGACGCATTACTAGGCCTAACATCACGGTATTTTTCTGGTTTATCCCATTCAATTTCGACTTTGGCCTGAGCCAAAACTTGATTAGAAAAGCCTAATGTCACTGCAAAAATAATCAATCCGCTTAATATTTTCATAATAAATCCCCTGCATTAAGGTAGTTGTCAGTATTGCTCTGATACCTGAATATATACTGAATCTAATTTAAATAAGTTGCAATAGGTCTATTTATCTTTCATTTATAGAGCCAAAGCCAATCAAAAAGGTCAGTTTACACCGACCAAAGATGAGAACTCGGTTCGAGCCAACACAAAACACCATCAGCCAACAGAATTAGCGCTGATTAAAAAGGCCCAAAAACGGCTGCATCTTCAGCCCAAGTGGTCTGCCATACTTGATTTCCGTGGATGTAATACACGTTGTCACCATGGATAATACTTCTGTCATCCGACCCATTGGCATAAAATTGTTCACTTACATCAGGCCGTACCTCACTCCTTTGAATTAACTCCACATTGTTAGATGTGGTATCCACTTCGAGCAACAACAAACTATTAGATGAACCAAAACCTAAACGTTCATCGATAGACATGTTCCAACTTTCAATAGGTAGTGCGAATTGGTAATTACCATTACTATTTAGCACTGTCAATGCACGATAATCATATTCGACTGGCGTATAACTGCTGGGCTTAATGATACTGTTAACTGCAACGGGGTTTGTTGGATCAGATACATTAAACAAACTAATTTTCATACCTTCTTGAATCACCGGCTCATCAGTTACCACTCCATTTACAGGAATATTGTTAACGTTAACCTGCTGACCTATTCCGAGTAGATAACCATTATTTAAAGGATGTAAATAGCTAGAAAACCCAGGGATTTCTAATGCACCTAACACGCTTGGGGCGTTGGGATCCGCTAAATCGATGACATAAAGCGGATCTATCCTTTCGAAGGTGACTATATAGCCTCTGTCTCCCAGAAATCGAACTGCAAAAATATCTTCACCAGGTTTACCGATAGGCTCTGGGGATGCGTTATTGGGCAATGTAGCCAAAATAGCTAACTCATTACCTTGCTGATTTAAGATTGAAAGTTTATGTTCAGGCTCACCTGAAGTGTAATCACTTGTCACTATCCTTAAATTATCATTTTGTTCACTTAAACGCAGGTTAGCAGCTCCTCGCCAACCAATAATACCGTCTACGTTTCCTGTTGCCTGATACGTCAAATTTGCGTCTAACGACACTTTATGCAAAACAGTTTGATTATCCACAGATGAGCTTAGATACAAGTTTGCCTCTGACATATATAACATATTTGCTACAGAGCTAATGCAGCTTGACTGTATGTCATTAGGATCAGTTAAACTAATTCTGCTTACAGTCAAAAGATGGGCATACCCATCTTTCTCAGTAGCCTGAGCTGGTATGACACAGTCTTCAGTTGAGTTTAGAAGTATGCCTTCGTCACCATCTCGATATATCTTTGGCATGAGTTCCGAGTCTGGTGTATCTAAAATAGTCAAATAGTTGGCCAGTAACTCTTCTTCCGTGCTCGCTTCTGGGTTGAGCCCCTCAACATAGGCTGTATAACTAGTCACTAGATAGAGAGCGTCGCCTATGCGACGACTCGATACCATTGCACCATCTATCTTAATATTGCTCACTGTGGATGGGTTACTCGGTAAAGAAGTGTCATATATATCTAACGTTAATGTCTGCTCATTTGGCGACCAAGGCTCTGGGGCAAAGGAGAGAGCATCAATAGCATAAAATTGAGTATTGGTACTTAATACCGCTAATCTGTCACCATGAAAATACATGCCGCCTATATTCGAATTTTCATCCAAAAGTGGTAATTCAGCCACTGAATTTAACGAAAAATCATTTTGCCTCTCTAACACTCTCACCTTTGACTGAGAAACGCCTTCATTAAGCCATTGCTGATACGCAGCCAAATACAATATGTTACCGTCGTATTCTATACGGTCTGCTTCATCGACCCCAGATTCTTGAGTATTGGTAGTAGAAAAACTGGCACTGGCACTGGCACTGGCACTGGCACTATCTTGGCTTACTGTTGGTTCGGCCACCCCCTCTTTAATATTATTGGCATAATCAAATGCAGCCGAATAAATACCATTTTTAATAAACCGACTAACAGACGGTTGACCCGCTTTAACCAATGGACCATCAAATGCAGTAGCCGAGTTAAGCAGCGGCGGTTCAGTAGGCCTTTCAATTATAGGCGCGACATTAACTGTGACGGTCTCATCTGAACAAGCAGCTAAAACAAAAACAAGCATCAGGATAATAACGACACGCAGCGGATCACCAATATTAGTCTTTTGAGGTTGAAGCATAGTAAAATAACTTTGTATAAATGATATAAATGATTGTAGCGAATGTGATGTGTTTTATATGTGCAAATTTGATACTAATTGTGAATATTTGTAACCCAGTAACAAGCGTCATAAAAACTCTGCTAGGCTATACATATTATTGATACTTTGGGTATTGTTTTTGTACACTGTGTTTTTTCGCTTGTTCATTTTTTTATGTATGTTTGTCTCTGGCACAATACTAGCTTGCTCAGGAGATGAAACATGTATTGAAAAAAGCAGTTGGCACATTGGAATAGCATTTGGCATAGGCGTTAAAACCAATCCACTGGTGGATGGAGACGATATACCTTTGGTTATTATGCCTGACGTAGCTTGGTACGCAGAAAAAGCCTACTTTGATAATGGCGAGCTGGGTTACCAATGGTTAAACCAATCCAAAATTGCATTTGAAACCTTTCTACAACCTGATCGAGAACGTGCATTTTTTAGTTTTTTGCATCCTGCCAACATCCTGATACCCATAGAGAGTTCTGTCGCTGACTCACCAGCAGAAGGTATTCAAAATAATCAACGCAACCTATCTATTGACGAAATAGCAAACCGTAAATGGGCTGTCAATGGTGGTGTTCGTGGGCACTATTTTTTATCTAATGGCGAATGGCAATTCACGTTTCAACAAGATATCAGCAATGTACACAAAGGCCAGCAGATTAGGCTGGAATACAGTCATAGGTGGCTATGGCATGATGTTAGATTGGGCTTACGTGTAGGAACTGACTGGAAAAGTGCCCGTTTAATGGACTATTATTATGGCGTTTCACAAAGAGATATCGACCTCAGTGAGTTTTACTTCAATGGCAAGTCTGGATGGCAACCTTACTTATCTATCAGTGCACAAAAACCTATTAATGAAAACTGGTCATGGTTGGCAAACATAGGTTATCGGAGGCTACCGGATTCTCTAACAAACAGCCCTCTGATAGACCAAGATAATATTCGTAATCTATTTTTAGGTGTAGCGTATCGTTTTTAGCAGGCAATGGAATTGAGAGTAATTGTACTAATTTATAGTATCTTTTTTTGCAATAAGATCGCTGCACAAGAACCTGCGTGGACCATACAACCCAATATATGTATTGCTCAAAAAATCGGGGACGAGTGTAAATTGACTTTTAGTATAGAAACACAAAATATGCCTTCGGAGCTGCTCTGCCTTTTTCTCGACGGGCAATTGTTAAGTTGTTCGCAACAGGCTTACTTCTACAAAAAAACATCCATCTATATTAAGCAAAATGCACTGATTGAATTAAAAAACAAAGCTCAAAAAATCATCCTTTCTAAAACATTGCTTATCAAATACCTTGAGCCACATGAACAACGCAGGAGAGTCCGCCCACCATGGAGTCTTTTTTGATGAAAAAAGTATTACTAGTAGAAGATGACGAACGGTTAAGCAGTCTCATTAGTCAATATTTAACTGAGCATCATTTTATAGTCCATCGTATGGCCAATGGCAAAAACCTGTTACAGCATATTCAAACTTCTCCCCCTGATATATTACTGTTAGACGTGATGCTGCCGGGTGAAAATGGTTTTACATTATGCAATAAAATTAGACCGTATTACCCAGGGCCACTGTTATTTATGACCGCAAGAAATGATGACTTTGATCAGGTTTTTGGTTTAGAAATTGGCGCCGATGATTACATCATAAAACCCGTTGAACCGAGGGTTTTACTGGCTCGAATCAATGCATTATTGCGTCGAAATAAGGATCCGGTTTCAGCAAATGATTCACTACAGAAATTACAATATGGGCAACTTACTATTGACCGCTCAACACGCTCGGCGCGCCTAAAAGATGAAGACGTACAATTAACCAGCCACGAATTCGATATGCTGTGGAAATTAGCAGAATGCCCTTCAACCTTAGTTGACCGAACAACCTTATATAGGGACGTTATTGGACGTGAATATGATGGGTTGGATCGCAGTGCAGACGTGCGTATTTCCCGTTTACGTAAAAAACTACAAGATAATAGCCAACATCCTTATAGGATAAAAACCATTTGGGGCAAGGGATTCTTTTTTGTCGCAGACGCGTGGGACGACTAATTTTTTATGGCTCGCCTATTTATACGTCTGTATCTATTTATTGCCTTATCTTTGGTGGGTTTGAGCGCAGGTCTGGAACGGATATTTTTCACTGAGTCAGAGATATCGAATACTCAACTGTTAGGGCCTGTATTTGAGGCAGCCAAACAACAAAATGTCGATATGCCAACCTTTATTCAAAGCTTAGGCGGCACTTATACATTGCGAGATTTAGGTGATATTGCTTGGTCAGATAGTGATATGAATAAACTAAACAATGGGCAAGCAATCGTGCTCAGCGACTCAAGTGTTACAGAGCAAATTTACATTCAGGATAATACAACGCAGTTGCTAGAAATATCATTGCCGATTAACAGACCCGACTCAGGGAAGTTTTTGTTATACAGCGTTATATTTTTTTTGTTGTTGGGTGGCGTTATCGCATTTTGGATTTGGCCATTATGGCGTGACTTATCAAACCTTGAAAAAACGGTTTCAAACGTCAAGCCTGATGGCAGCATTGTGCAAAATAATATCAGTCAAACATCTCTGGTTTTCCCTATTGCAAAATCCCTTAACAACATGGGGCGCCAAATCACTCAACTTATGCAAAATCAGCGAGAACTAAGTGGTGCAGTGACACACGAATTCCGTACCCCACTTGCCAGATTAAAGTTTGCCCTCGCCATGAAGCCCATGGCGCAAAGCGAGCCATGGCTAGATATGCTGCAAGACGTCAATGAACTAGAACATCTGGTACAAGAAATGCTCGATTATGCTAGTACAGACGCACAAATACCCGAGATGAACTTAGCTGAAATTCCAATTCGACAATTATGTCAAAAATTGATTAGTCGCTTGAAAGATAGCCATCTGTCACACTTAAACGTAAAGGTTTATGGTGATGACCCTCATGTATTAGCCGACGAATACTTTATCGAAAGAGCCATTGAAAACTTAGTATTAAATGGCAAACATTATGCGAATAAGATGCTAGAAATACATATCATCAAACAAAAAAGTATTATTCAGATATGTATAGAAGATGATGGGGAGGGCGTTTCTCAGGCAATGCGTACAAAAATATTTTCACCCTTTTTTCGTGCCGATGAATCTCGAGATAGACAAAAAGGGGGCGCAGGTCTTGGTTTAGCTATTGTAAGAAGAATTGTCGATTGGCATCAAGGAGAGTGTTGTGTAACCGATGGGGAACTGGGTGGTGCTAAATTTATCATCACCTTGCCAAACCATTTTAAGTAAACTTATCGAGAATACCCTTGCGGCTAATTTCGCCACAGACGTGACGTAAGTTATTACCGTAAATATAAGGATTTTTATCGCCCGCGTAACAATAATGTAAATTAAAGTTATTCAGCTCAGTTTTTGTGCTGGTGATTTTATGTAAATATTTAGTTTGCGGATCAGTCAAATCTTGAACATGAGCTGAGATTTCATTTCTAAACTTGGCTAGCTGCTGATTATCTATGGTCATAGAAATACCGTGCATCCACTGTGTAGTAGTCGTTTGCATATCCGACAGCCAAAATTGCACGAATGCGCTGCGCAAAATCATTATCAATGCCAAAATTTCAAACGTAACTACAACAAAACGTAACATATCGTGTGTCTCAAAGACCATTCATTCATAAGAAGACTTCAGATGCTACGTGATAACTGAACACTAAAATACACTTGATAGTTATGCCTTCTGATAACTACGAATAACAAATTGTGAGTTATTACTATAGGGATAAAAAGACTGACCGAGATCAAGCACGGTAACCATCATGCTGGTATACTCGTTTTGTTATCAGCCTGTTGAACTCTCAACAGCTGCATTTTTTGATATACCGAGGACACCCAATGAGTGAGCGAATCCCCGTTAAAAACATCTCCCCCGTAAAAGTACACCGCCCAGATACAAGTAAACATGATAATTCCTATACTCCTCGCAGCAGAATATACGTGCGCTCCGTTTCTGGCATGTTAGAAAATTTTCGTCGCTTTTTTGGACTGTTTTTTTTAGGCGTTTTTGCACTACTGCCGTGGCTGCAGTTTAATGGTAGTCAAGCAGTGTTATTTGATTTCGGTGCACAGCGGTTTAATATATTTGGCTTAACACTATGGCCACAGGATTTGACGTTATTTGCATGGATTCTAATAGTGGCCGCCTTTGCTCTATTTTTTGTGACCACCTTCGCGGGTCGTGTTTGGTGTGGTTTTATGTGCCCGCAAACTACTTGGACCTTTATTTATATTTGGTTTGAACAAACAATTGAAGGCAGTCGCCATAAGCGAATGAAACTAGATGAAAGAAAAATGGACTTTGACAAGCTGTGGCGTAAAACCCTTAACCATTTTGCTTGGGTTGGAATTGCTTTACTCACCGCTTTAACTTTTGTGGGCTACTTCACACCACTAGACGCTTTGTTTGTAGATTTCTTCACTTTATCAAGTGGCTTCTGGGTAGTATTCTGGGTACTATTTTTTACACTTTGCACTTATGGTAACGCCGGATGGATGCGTGAAATAATGTGTACTCACATATGCCCATACGCTCGTTTTCAATCTGCAATGTTCGACAAAGATACCTTCACCGTGGCGTATAATGCTTCGCGAGGAGAGCAGCGTGGACCCAGAGGACGAAAAGTAAGCCGTGAAGAAAATCAAACCAAAGGCCTAGGTGACTGTATTGATTGCAACCTATGTGTGCAGGTTTGTCCTACTGGAATAGATATTCGCAACGGTTTGCAATACGAATGCATAAATTGCGGTGCCTGTGTAGATGCCTGTAATGGTGTTATGGAAAAGATGAACTACCCCAAAGGTCTGATTAGTTTTACTTCAGAAACAGAATTAGCAGGGGGAAAAACAAAAATATTTCGACCTAAATTAATCGGTTACGCCGTTGTTTTAGTGTTGATGTCGGGGTTGCTGGTATTTGAAATTGCCTCTAGGAAACCTTTAGAAATAGACATTATAAAAGACCGGGTGCCTATGTACCGGGAAACAGGCAATGGGCTGATTGAGAATGTATTTACTTTGAAAATTTTGAATAAATCTCAACTCACACAACGTTACCATATATACGTTGATAATCTTGAGGGGCACACTTACATAGGGCAAGATGAAGCAACCGTTGCAGGAGGAGAAGTGTTCAATTTACCTCTTAGCATTGCTATCAATCCAAATAAGCTAACCCAAGAAGCCACTGAATTTAATTTTAGAGTGGAATCGATAGGTGATGCAGAACATCCAGTGAAGGTGCAAGAAATAAGTAAATTCTTGTATCCTGACTTGTGAGTAATTTTGATTTTTCGGGCCTCACCCCTGACCTAATTCTCGACGCCATAGAATCACAAGGCATTATTGTGGAGTCTGGCCTATTGGCACTCAACAGTTATGAAAACAGGGTTTATCAGTTTATTGCTGAAGACAAAAAACTGTATGTCGCCAAGTTTTATCGTCCACAGCGTTGGAGCCAAGCGCAAATTCAAGAAGAACATGATTTTTCTATCGAGTTGGCTGCTAACGAAATCCCTGTGGTTGCCCCTTTGGTTCTCAACACACAAAGCTTGCATATATATGACAATTTCTTCTTTGCACTTTTCCCATCGGTGGGGGGGCGACAACTTGAAGTAGACAATTTAGATCATGTTGAATGGATGGGACGCTTTATCGGCCGAATTCATGGGGTGGCTAAAGGTAGCGACTTTGTTCATCGACCCAGCATAAATGTTGATGAATATTTGCTGAAGTCCTTACAAACACTGCAAAATAGTTCTCTGATACCATCTGGTTTACATCAAGCATTTTTTGCAATTTTACAGCAAGTTGTTGATTTAGCTTTATCACTATACGTCAGCACAAATAACATTAGATTACATGGGGATTGTCACCCAGGTAACATATTATGGCGCGATGGCCCGACCTTTGTGGATTTAGATGATTGTAGAAACGGGCCTGCTATTCAAGATTTATGGATGATGCTGTCAGGTGACAGACAACAGCAGACTATGCAAATGCACACTTTAGTCGAAGCCTATGAAGAGTTTTGTGACTTTGATAAAACTCAGCTTACATTAATAGAACCATTACGCGCTATGCGGATGGTTCATTACATGGCTTGGCTAGCCAGACGCTGGCAAGATCCTGCGTTTCCACAGGCCTTCCCTTGGTTTGCCGATGGTAAATATTGGGAACAACAGATATTGGGGTTAAAAGAACAATTTTCTGCATTACAAGAGTCACCGTTAACACTCTAAACATCAATAAAGAAACTCGCACTTATCAATATTGAATCAAAATTCAATGTACATAAAATACACAGGGAATGTGCAGAACTATGCAGAACCATCCATAAAACGTGCAAAAAACGTGCAAAAAAGCTCATCCTTTAAACACATGATAAATTCAGCCTATACTAAAGTAGCATTGCATTATTTTCAGTTACCCACTAATTTTTCCCTGTAAAACATGTAGTTAGCAGTTTATTTCAGAACTAAAAGTGATTATGAATAAACGCCTAATCCGACAAAACCAAATCAAAGCATACTTTATAAGTAATTATAAAATGATTGATAAGGTATGCATTTAACATATGTATGTATATTTTTACATACCTATTAAACCCACTAATGCCGATATTTTATACCATAATGTATCTCTCCAAATTAACATCAACAGATTACTTAAAACGTAAGTCTATATTTTTAATATAAGTTGTTATAAATTTTTCGATAAATTGCATTAAGTAATGTTTGGTTATTAGTAGATTAATATTATAAAAATTCATACTTAACACACCTACACATAGGTAAATGACATGAACATAAAAACTTTTTCAAAAACTCTGACCGGCGTCGCCGTGGGTTGCTCTATTTCATTATTTTCTTTTGCTGATGTGGTGGTGGTCGTTCACCCCAGTAACGACGCTGCACTCAATGCAAAAACCGTGAAACGAATTTTTCTTGGGAAAGAGAAAAAGTTTTCTAACGGTAAAGAAGTGTTGCCGTTAAACCAAGTGCCTACTTCAGGTGCTCGGGACTCTTTTGATACTGATACCTTGGGCCGTAGCTCAAATCAAATTGCGGCTTATTGGTCAAAACTTGTGTTTACCGGAAAAGGTATCCCACCCAAAGAATTAGACAACGACGCAGCGGTTTTAGCCATAGTGGCAGATAATCCGAATGCCATTGGTTATGTAGACAGCGCATCCGTTTCTGATGCCGTTAAAGTCATTCGTTGAACTAATTAGGAGTATTATTGTGAAAAAATTACTAACTATCGCGGCTTTGACCGCCAGCACATTTTCTGCTCAAGCAGAGGTACGTATCAACGGATTTGCTAATTTGATTGGTGGCATAACCAGCAGTGATGAAACCCTTTATGGT
>JAWUXT010000060.1:0-8669 GCA_034111205.1 Paraglaciecola sp.
GACTATGGCGGTATGTATGTACCCGAGTTACTTATCCCAGCCCTCGACCAGCTTGAGCAGGTTTTCATTGATGCCCAGAAGGACCCAGAATTCCAAGCCGAATTTATGGGCTTATTAAAAGATTATGCAGGTCGCCCTACGGCAATGACATTGACTAGAAATCTAGTCAATAATCCGAAAGTAAAATTGTACCTAAAGCGTGAAGATTTATTGCATGGCGGTGCTCACAAAACGAATCAAGTATTGGGTCAAGCGTTATTAACCAAACGTATGGGTAAAACTGAGGTCATCGCCGAAACTGGTGCAGGGCAGCATGGCGTAGCCACCGCATTAGCTTGTGCTTTATTGGGTTTAAAAGCGCGTATTTATATGGGTGCTAAAGACATGGAGCGCCAAGCACCTAACGTATTTAGAATGCGTTTAATGGGCGCAAAAGTTATTCCGGTTAACTCAGGCTCTGGTACATTAAAAGATGCCGTTAACGAAGCTATGCGCGACTGGTCTGCTAACTATGACAAAGCTCATTATTTATTAGGCACCGCAGCAGGCCCACATCCTTTCCCAACTATTGTGCGTGAATTTCATCGTATGTTTGGTGAAGAAACCCGCGCCCAGATCTTGGAAAAAGAAGGTCGTTTACCCGATGCACTGGTTGCTTGTGTAGGCGGCGGTTCAAATGCGATAGGTATGTTTGCTGATTTCATCGATGAGCCTAGCGTTCGGTTAATTGGCGTAGAGCCTGCTGGTAAAGGTGTGCATACCAAAGAACACGGCGCCGCGATTGGCAAAGGTACCACCGGAGTTTTACATGGTGCGTACAGCTACATCATGCAAGACAACGATGGTCAGATTGAAGAATCATATTCAGTCTCTGCAGGATTAGATTACCCAGCAGTTGGCCCACAACATGCGTATTTGTATGATATTGGCCGTGCTGAATATGTCTCTGTCACTGACGAAGAGGCCCTCAACGCATTTCAACTGTTATCCCAAAAAGAAGGCATCATTCCTGCCCTTGAATCATCACATGCCATTGCCCATGCATTAAATATGGCGGATGAGGCAGAAGACGGCACCATTATTGTGGTGAATCTATCTGGTCGTGGAGATAAAGATTTAGAGCATGTCCGCAGCATTATAGGAGATCAAGACCATGACTAACTCTGTTGACCGGTACGCTAATATGTTTAAGCAGCTTGATGCTAAAAATGAAGGCGCATTTGTACCATTTGTTATGGTAGGCGACCCCGACATTCAAACGTCGGTGAATATCATCAAAGCGCTAGTCGAAGGCGGTGCTGACGGTTTAGAATTAGGTTTCCCTTATTCTGATCCTATTGCTGATGGCCCAACCATTCAAAAAGCCAGCATTCGTGCGTTGTCAAATAAAATCAAAACCGATGACTGTTTTGAAATTATTCGCCAAGTCCGTGAAGCTTATGCCGATATCCCAATTGGTTTATTGCTGTACAGTAACTTGGTACTTAAACGTGGCATCGAAAAATTCTATCAAGATGCAGCAAAAGCCGGTGTCGATTCAATTCTAATAGCTGATGTGCCGCTACGTGAAGCAGACCGTTTTATTGCGATTGCTGAGCAAACAGGAATTAAACAAATTTTAATCGCACCGCCTAATGCTAGCGATGAAACATTTGCTGAAATTGGCAAAAAATCCCGAGGATATACCTACTTATTAGGGCGTGCTGGCGTAACAGGTGCTGAAACAGCAGTCACTATCCCTGCCAGTGAACTAATAGATAAACTCACACAATATAAAGTGGCTCCTCCATTGCTTGGTTTTGGAATATCAACACCAGCACAGGTGGCAGACGCGATTCAATCTGGTGCGGCAGGCGCTATTTCTGGTTCAGCAACGGTAAACATTATTGCTGAAAACCTAAGCCAACCAGATGTCATGCTCGAAAAACTCAAAGTTTTTGTGACACAAATGAAAGCGGCTACTCACAAGTAGTCGTTTATATTTCATAATTAAAAGGATGTCACCATGTGGTATGTAATTTATAGCGATGATGTTGAAAATAGTTTGCCACTTCGCAAACAAACACGCGCTGCACACCTTGAACGTATTCAGCTATTAGTTGATGAAGGTCGAGTCTTGGTCGCTGGCCCCTGCCCTGCCATTGACAGCGAAGATCCTGGCGAAGCAGGCTTTACCGGTTCATTAGTGATTGCTGAATTTAATAGTTTAGAAGAAGCTCAACAATGGGCTGACACTGACCCTTATGCTATTGCAGGTGTGTATAAAAAAGTGGTCGTAAAACCTTATAAAAAAGTACTGCCTTAAACAGTTGACGAGCCTTAAATGAGTTATATACCCAATATTGAATCACTAATGCCCGCAATCGATTTAAGCGCGATGCGCGCCCAAGGTGCTGGCGGTCAAAATGTGAATAAAGTATCTAGTGCGATTCATTTAAGGTTTGATATTCAAGCTGCGGCTATTCCTGAATACGTCAAACAAAAGCTGTTGTTAGGCAAAGATAAACGTATCACCCAAGAGGGCATATTGATCATCAAAGCCCAAAGCCATCGCACCCAAGAAGTGAACAAACAGGATGCGATAGAAAGGTTGACTGAAGTACTCGTAGAAGCTGGAAAATTGCAAAAAGCCCGTCGTCCCACAAAACCCAGCAGAAATGCACAAAAGAAACGAGTCGATAGCAAAGTCAAATCTGGCAGAACAAAGGTATTGCGAAAAAAAGTAGATTTTTAACATAAAAGATAATAACGATTAAAGATTTTTTGCACCACAAAGGAAAAGTACAAATAGTGTCTTATTTCAATCGTTAATCTTTTTTTCCTCTGTGTAGCGTCAGACCTCTGTGCACGGCCCCCGGAATTCTCGGTGGTGTAAAACTTTTTGTTTTTTATGCAGTATTTTTAGCGGTTATTGGTAATGAAAAATCTTCAAACATAAGTTCTGTTTTACACCACTGATTTATTTTACACATTGAGTAATTCATATAATTGCCGATATAACACTTGAGTTCCAAGGAGTGTTGTATGTATAAAATCAAAGAATGTATAACTAACAACGTTATGAGCAGTCTGTCTGCCCTTATTATTTCGATTACTTTAAGTAGCTGTATGCAAAGTAATGCTGCAACATCTGATAGTGAAATTACGACTTTGAGCAAGCCTCAAAAAGTCATTACAGACAACACCCTAAAAATCGTTAACGCGGCATTTTACCAGACATTTGTTTTGGGTGAATGGCGCTATAGAGGCGCCCGAAATCTTGGTGGCACTATCAACGCTTATATACAAATTCCAGCGCCATTGGATATGAGTAAAGAAGTGCAGAAATCCTATCTACAGAAAGCGATCTGCCCATCATCTGACCATACTAGTATGTGGAACGAAATAAATGGCATTCCCCTAAGTGTTCATATTTACACCCACAAACAAAACCAGAGTTTGTATGTCAATTGTGTAGACCCTTTCATCAGCGCTGGATAGAATCCTCTCTATATGACTGTGGCTCTTGGTTTAAACTCAATTCAGCTAAAATTCAGCCCCAACGGATTAGCCTTGTAACCTCTTTAACAGGAGTGGTTACATGAAATTATTAATAACAAGCACACTACTATTTTTAGCTATTTCTCCATTGGTGCAAGCTAAGCATGAACGTAGTTATCAACATAATCATCAACATAATAGAGGCGAATTTAAAGCCAAAGTCATTAATTCAACTCCTATCTATAAATACTTAACAGTTCGCCAACCTCAGACATACTGCGAACCAGTAGTGTTGGGCAAAACTCATGCCCGCTCGGATGCTAAAAGTGCAACCATAGTCGCGGGCATTGTGGGAGGTGTTATTGGCCATGCAGCTAGCAACAACAAACACAAAGGGTTAGGGACTATATTGGGTGCAGTAATCGGCAGTTCATTGGTGCATAACATTGGATTATCGAATAATAAACAGTCGCACATCGTTCATGCCAATCCACAAAACTGTGTGTCTACACCCAGAAAAACCAATAAAGTGCGGGTATTAGATGGGTATTCCGTGACTTATCGCTTACATGGAAAAATTTATCAGACTTTCAGGCAAGAGAAACCCCAAAAGACTATTCGTATTTATTACTAGGTAATAATCTATGTTCAACCTATCAGTTAATATCATGATAAGAATAGCAATTGCTTTTAAGTCAATTGAAGATTGGGGTAAACTAATGTTTAAACAACCACTAACAAGAGCTGAACTTTGAAGCAGAATCCTTACATTATATTTATCATTGTTTGTTTAACCGCGTTATCGTTAAACAGCATATCTGTTTCTGCTCAAGATACTAAAACCGCTCCAAAAACCAAATCTGAAGCGGCTAAAAAAGCTCAACAAAAAGTCAGTGGTAGAGTGTTGAGAGTTGATCAAAATAGAAGTAAATATCGCGTCAAAGTGCTGCAAAAATCTGGACGAGTTGTGTCTGTAGATGTTGACAAAAAATCTGGGAAAGTGAGTCAAAAGAAGAAAAAGGAATAAATAGGTTTTCATTACGTTTCAAGAAAAATCGTCTCCAGCAAAGATAAACATAAAGGAAAAAGACTCCCAATGCGCATATTAATAGTAGAAGACGATAGCCGTTTACTTACCCAGCTTGACATATTACTGCAAAAAAATGGTTACAGCGTGGACTTGGCAGATGATGGTGCGAAGGCATTATTTTTGTTACAAGAACATACTTATGACTTGGCCATCATTGATATAGGACTGCCTGTAATTGATGGATTTGAAGTGATCCAAAAAGCCCGTAAAAATGATGTGATTTGCCCCATTTTAATTCTGACTGCTCGGGATCGATGGCAAGAAAAAGTGGAAGGGTTGGATGCAGGCGCAGATGATTATCTGACCAAACCTTTTCACAACGAAGAATTGTTAGCGCGTATAAATGCACTTATACGCCGCGCAGCAGGTCAAGCACACCCCACAATCGAAAAAGGCCCTATTAGCCTCGATACACTGAGTGAAGAAGTAACCGTTAACGGCCAATACATTGAACTTACCGCATACGAATACAAAGTACTAGAATATCTGTTACTCAATCCCCAAAAAGTCATTTCTAAAACCGAGCTAACCGAACATATCTATGATCAAGACTTCGACCTAGACAGTAACGTAATTGAAGTTTTTGTCGGACGCTTACGCAAAAAAATTGATCCTGATGGCAGTATTAATCCTATTGAAACATTGCGTGGCCGAGGATATCGAATCAACCGTGAGCTCTAACTTAACTAGCAACACTAATGCATAACCTGTCCCTTAGGTTAAGAAGTTTTGCTGCCGCTGTACTTGCTCTGCTTATTTTTATTCCTCTTACAGCGGTAACCTTAGAGCAAGCTTTCAACGGTAGTTTGAGTCAATCAATGTTGCAGCAGTTGCGGGTTCAAAGCTTAACTTTAATTTCTGAATTTGAATTAGATAGCACTGGTAGCCAAGCCCAGATGCCTGAACAGCTATACAATGACCAATTCAATATTCCTGGCTCTGGCTTGTACGCTTTTATTCAATCCCACGACGGCGTGTTATGGCAGTCACTTTCTACCCTCAATTGGCAGCAACAACCTAAATTTGTGGCACCAGACATAGGCGATGAGGTCTTTATTGAAGATTTCTCGATGCAAAATAATTATTTTTTATATGCCTATACCGCTGAATTTGAATCATCTGAAGGTTACCAACCAGTCAGCTTTTATATTCTGCAAGACAAACAAGTGTTTAATACTGAGAAGAGCAAATTTGCTAATACCCTATGGAATTGGTTGGGGCTGATTGCTCTGTTATTGTTGATTTTATTATTGGTCAGCCTCAACGCGGCTTTGTTACCCATAAGCAGACTCAATAAACAAATACGCCAAGCTGAAAGTGGCCAACTCAAACGTATTGATCAACGCTATCCACCGGAGCTGGAAAAGCTCAAAAATAGCATTAACAATTTATTAGATACTGAAAAACTCCAGCGTAGCCGCTACAAAAATAGCCTAAGCGACTTGGCCCATAGTCTTAAAACCCCCTTAGCAGTGTTATCAGGAACAGAAGGCTTACCAGAGCAAGCTAAAGAGCCTATTAATCAAATTAACCTACAAATACAGCGGCAACTCAAACGCGCCGTAGCAGCTACTACAAGTACATTCGAGCAAGCCATTCCTATTGAGCCTGTGGTCGACAAATTGTTTAACGCTATGGACAAAGTTTACGCTGACAAACACTTATCGCTTTCCCATGATATTCCACATCAAGCATTAGGCTTTCAAGGTGATATGACTGATTTGATGGAAATATTAGGGAATGTGTTAGACAACGCTTGTAAAGCTGCCGTCAAGCAAGTCACGCTTTCAGTGTTAACTAGCCCCAATACATTACTGATACATATTGAAGACGACGGCCCCGGCATACCAACAGACAAACGCGAACAGTTGTTAGAAAGAGGCACCCGTTTAGATAGTTATAAAGAAGGCCAAGGCATAGGCATGGCTGTGGTGGCAGACTTAGTCTGTGCCTACCAAGGTCAACTCGAAATCAAACAGAGTGATTTAGGCGGCGCTAAACTCACGTTAATTTTTCCTATTAAAGTGTGAAGATCACTAAAAAGTGACCAATGCTTCATATTGTGATTCATAACAAAAATTTAACTCATTGATTTAAAATGAGTTTTAAAATGGCATGATATCTGCTGTACCTGTAAAAAATATCAATACCTAAAATGTAGGGAACCAACATGGCCGTAATACTCGAAGACAGACCGATTGAAACCTTACGTGAAGAAGTGATCGATACCCTGATTTATAACTACAGTCATGGGGTCATTTCTAATGAAGCATTTGAACGCAGATTAGATCAAGCCATGGCCAGTCAAAACCATCAAGAGATAGTCGACTTAGCTGCCGATCTAGAAAAAAATACTGACTCTGAATTTACCTCGCAAAAAGAACGCCAGTTTAATATCAACTATGCAGCTAGTGATAACGACGAAACCGAGACCATAGTCAATATTCTCGGTGGTTCCTGTCGTAGCGGTCAATGGAAAGTGCCACAAGAGATAAGAATTATTACACTATTCGGAGGGGCTGATATCGACTTTACTGATGCAATATTTACTACCCCGAACGTCACCATAAAAATATTATGTTTATTTGGCGGAACCGATATCTCCGTACCAGAAGACATTAATGTTATTTCAAAAGCCTTTTGCATTTTAGGTGGCATTGATAATTCTGCACCTTCTATTGCCTCCCGCCAAGCTCCTACCCTCACAATTGAAGGATTAGTCATGTTTGGTGGTTTGGATATCAAAATAAAGCGCACTATAAAAGAAAAATTTGTTGCCTTTGCCAATCAGATGAAGACGATGTTTAACAATCGAGCCTAAGAGTAACTGTGGATTGTGAGTAAAGAAAAACAAGGCGTTCTCTCACTTGTCCTTTATGACTAAAAGTTGCCAAGCACTGTGTGTGACATTGTGATTTAAAAAGGATTTTGCTTTGTGGCAGTTTGTGAAAAGATTACCGTAAGAATGACCATTTGTTACATGGTGTGATTTTTGCGAATTCACATTGTAAGCACTCAAAATAACAATAACTTTCTCATTGTTTCAGCTCACTTTATGCTTTATAAATATTAAAAATAGAAATAATAAAATTTTGGCCATGCCGTCTCCCATAATCAAACAATTCAATCGCCAAGGTGGCTCGTTTTGAAGCACTATATTATTAGGATAACCCAATCCATTAAGCGCCAAAATTCTGCTGTAAAACGCCAGGCACTAATGCCACTCAAGCATGGTTTATTGGCCGTCAAACGAGGGTTAGCCCAAGAAACTCGAGAGACGAAGATCATGCTAATCACCTATCAGCGATTTACTAAGGGCCAAGCCAGTAAGCAGGAAATGCAAGAAGCGAATAAACAATTTATTGATGTTATTCGTGGGTTAGGATTGGGTGTACTTGCGGTCTTACCTTTTTCGCCCATCACCTTACCTTTTGTTGTCAAATTGGGAGAAAAAATAGGGGTGAATGTATTGCCCAGTGCATTCATGATAGCGTCCCAGGAAGATGAAATTATCGACATTCAACAAAAAATTGAAGTCATAGTTGAGTCTGAGAGTATGACCCACTCTACTGACGATACACACTAACCATTCCTACTTAATTTCGACAGAGGTTCCATTTTCAGGGCAATACCAGAGGTTTTATTTAAACGTCTAGGTTTAGTTCATCAGAACATGTGCCAAAAGAACTTAAGGCGGCCACTGGGCATATAATATAGCTGCTTTGAAACTGAACAGAGACAGACCAGTTTGAATCAGCCAATGGTATCTCATAAACAACGCGCAAATTTGGACTCAACATCAGTTGAGTGAGTTAGCCGCATATTGGTTACAGGCTCACCAGCACAGCTGAGCCTTTTTCCATCGCTTTAAGCTCGAAGCTATTGCTCTTTCTCTTTCTCTTCAGCCAAATCCTCAACATTTTTAATCGCAGGTTCTTCGTTATAACTTGCTAACACTAACGAGACCCAGCGTGTATCTGGACTGGATTCTAAGGCTATTTTGACTATCATAGTTAAAGGTACCGATAACAACATGCCTACTGTCCCTAATAACCACCCCCAGAAAATCAAAGATAAAAACACCACCAAGGTAGACAAG
>JAWUXT010000061.1:0-9425 GCA_034111205.1 Paraglaciecola sp.
TCAAAAAATTGCGCAGAAAAGCAGGATATTATTCTGATGATTGAGCATATATTTTCCACCCTTAGGCAACCGTCTTAACTTTAATCAAATGCTGGACGGCTATCAGCTAACAACCGATCTAAATCTTTTTGTGCTTGTTTAGGGTTGAGTAAATCCCTTTGTTGCAACATCTCACATTCATCGTTGATCATCTGTTTAACTGTTACAGGGTAAAAGCGACAGTCTTCAGGGCGGTCATAGTATATATCACAGGTATAAATGTTTTTTGTTGGCTCAGCTGGGTTTTTAGCTTCTCGCAAGAAAGGGCACAAAGATAATTGTTTACCCGTTTGTGGTGAAAACCAAATCAAGCCCTTTTTAACATAGGCAGCGATATCTGGCTTAAACAGCTCCCACATATCGATGTCTTGATCTGATGCAGACAAATCACCATTGCTGTATTTAATACAGCATTTGCCACAAGAGTTGCAATCTTGCATTAGGCCAACATCATATTTAGTGTCATTATTTCCTGCGACTTGATTGTTTTTTCATACGTGCCGACTGCTCTGCTCTGTCGTTCTCGCGCTTTTCTTTACGATCTTTTTTATCCGGTGTTAAAGAGCCTGTTTTAAAACGCTCTTTTCTGTCGACTTTATCAGCGATTTTTTTAGCGGAAACTGCAGCCATTTCTATTACCTCTTGTTCAATCATTTGAGGAGTTTCGAGACTAATACGCCCAAGTTTACCAGACCGCAATTCATTGATTAATACTTCACATATTTTATGTAAGTTAACCCGGCCCCCTGACATTAATGCGCCACGACGAGCTGCTGCCAGCTCTAGAAACTCAATTTCGGTGTCAGGAATAGTTGTTAATTCAAAACGAGATTTGAGTAATTCTGGGTAGGCCTTAATCAAATAATCTGCGGCAAAAAAGCCCACATCATCATATTCCATTGCTGTATCTTTAATTGCACCTGTAGAGGCCAATCGATATCCGCTATTTGGGTTTTCTAATTTTGGCCATAATATGCCGGGGGTATCAAATAAGGTAATGCCATTTCCCAAACTAATCCGCTGTTGGGTTTTAGTGACCGCTGCTTCGTTACCCGTTTTAGCAATCACCCGATCCGCTAAAATATTAATCAGGGTCGACTTACCTACATTAGGAATACCCACGATCATGGTATGAATTGCTTTCACGCTCGCGTCTTTTTCCGGTAACATTTTCCGGCATAGCTCCAAGATTTGTTTCATCTTGGCGGGTTCTTCAGTGGTAGATGTGAACGTTTTTACTGATCTTTCACGCTCTAAAAACTCCTGCCATGCCTCTGTCACGTCTGGATCAGCGAGGTCAGTTTTACTCAATACTTTGATGCAGGGCTTATCTCCCCTTAACTGAGCAATCATCGGGTTTTCGCTGGAATATGGAATACGTGCGTCAAGCACTTCAATTAATACATCAACTTGCGGCAATGCTTCTTTTATTTCTTTTTGAGCTTTGTGCATATGCCCTGGATACCAATGAACTGCCATCTGATCTGCCTATTTAATTAATCTAAAATACGGTGTGAAATATTACTGTGAATATAAGCTTTAGTTGGCGTAATACATGATCAATTGAATAATAACCATAATCACTAACAATGGTAAAATCCAACGACCCAACTTACCCATTTGTTCGCCCGACATCCTGAACTTGGAACGTTCAATCAAGGGAACAATGACAATTAAAGCAATAAATAAAACGCCTAAAATAATGAATACTGTCATCTGTTACCTACTATTTATTTGCGACTGTTAGTCTTTCGTATACAAACTTAATGGTTAAGCCAAACCCATGGCATATTTCATCGCATTGTTTTTTATTGGGCCGGAATGATTTGCCAACTTCAAACCTATATTCCGCAACATTTTCAGTGGTATATTGTTATTACTAAATGTGGAATATAGCAAATCCATAGCACTCATCATTACTAGGTTATCTCTGCGACGAGCAATTTCATATTTTTTTAGCCAATTGCAGTAATGATTGGGCTGCAACACCGATGTGCGAGCTTCTGTAGTCAGCTCTTTATTGATTACGCTTAGTAAGGCAGCCACATCTTTAAAGCCTAAGTTAACGCCCTGCCCCGCTAACGGGTTAATCATATGAGCCGCATCGCCAATCAGTACTGTGTTACCTTTAAAATATTGATTTGCATGCATGCGGGTCAAAGGAAAAGCAGCCACATCGAGCACTTCAAAATCAATTAAGTCAGCTGGGAAATGTTGTAAAATATGCTGTTTAAGCTTTATCTTAGACAAACTTTTTAAATGTTTAATGTCTTGTGCGTTGTGATACCAAACCAGTGATGCAAAACCATCGTATAAAGGTAAAAATGCCATAGGCCCATTGGGAGTGAATTGTTGCCAGGTAATGTCTTGTTGCACAGCATCGGTTTTAATTTGAATACCTAGAGCCTGCTGCGCATATTGCCAACCTTGCACACCTATATTGGCAGCCTCGCGAACGGCTGAATTACCGCCATCAGCACCAATCAAAATTTTTGTGTGAATAATTTGGCCATTTTCTAGGGTTACTTGGGATACATCAGTAGATGTTATATTCGTAACTTTTAGGTTCTCATAAAAAATCACGTTTTGATGATCACTAATCGATGCATGTAAGCCCAATTGAACAAGTCGATTTTCAATAATGTGACCAAGATGAGGTTGCTCTATCGCCTTGCAATCAAAGTCAGTACGGCAAGAAGGCTTATCCCATACTGACAAACGCTTATAAGGGCAAAGTCGCATATTTTTAATATGTGACCATGCGCCTAAGTCTTGCAACAAGGCTTCAGAGGTTAAACTGATGGCAGAAACTCGCAAATCAGGTGCTTGTTTAGAATCAAATGGCAGCGGCGTTGAGGGCTCAATTATCGCCACCTTAAAGCCAAGCTTGGCCAAACCCAAAGCCATAGCCAAACCAACCATTCCACCGCCCACCACACAAAAATCAAACACAATTTCTTTCCTTTTTACTACACATCACTAGTTTAACAAAAAAAGTCGATGATTTACGCTAAAACATCTAAATACCGCCATCCTTAATATTGCCCAATACGGCGTTTATATTGAGATGACTAAAACACTATTTGCAACGGCAATGAAATGACCAAAGGCACAACACGTCCTCAGCCATGAGCCAAATATTCAAGCGACTTTTTCCTTGCCTAAAACAGTCGATGCAGGGCCAATGATCCATCGTCATAAACATCAGCATCAGTCACGGCTAACTGGCTAATTATTCTACAAAAATCTTGTTTACAAAGTATTTGCATTCTACCCTAGATGAAAGCTATTGATACAAATCACACAGAAGAGAACGTCATGAAAAAAATCGCTGTTTTGACATCGGGTGGTGATGCCCCGGGTATGAATGCTTGTATTCATTCAATTGTACTCACAGCCGAACATTATGAACTTGAAGTGATTGGATATAAACATGGTTATAACGGCCTAATTGACCAAGAATTCAAACTGCTCTCTCCTTCCAATGTGACAAATATAATTCAGCGGGGCGGTACTATATTAAAAAGTGGTCGCTGTGAGGATTTTCATACTGAGGAAAGTGGCAGAGCCGCAGCCAATAACCTGCAAGACTTAAATATAGATGCATTGTTAGTGATTGGTGGTAATGGCTCTTTTCGTGGTGCTCATCATTTATGTAAATATTACAAAGGGCAAGTTATTGGCATACCTGGCACTATAGACAATGACATAAGCGGCACTGATGCCACTATAGGATATTATACTGCCATAGAAACAGCACTCGATTCGATTGATAAAGTGCGAGATACCGCTGATGCTTTTGAGCGCATATTTTTAATTGAAGTCATGGGCAGACATGCAGGGTTTATTGCTTTGAATGCCGCGGTAGCTTCTGCTGCCGATAGAGTCATCGTCCCTGAAAGTTGCCAGGATATTGACCTTGAAGTAGATAACATTATTGAACATCTGCATGCGGTATATAATCAGCGAGGTATTTCGAGTTACATCGTAGTAACTAGCGAAAACTTATTGCCTGGTGGTGTAATAACGCTGGCGAAAATGATCACTGACAAAACCCAAATTGAGTGTAGACCGGTTATCTTAGGACACGTTCAAAGAGGAGGATCACCGGTTAGCCAAGACAGAATTTTAGCTACTAAGTTGGGAGCTTATGCGATTGAGCAGGTATTAGAAGGACATAATAATATCATGGTGGGCGAACTCAATAATCAATTAATTACTCACCCTATTGAAGTAAGTTGGCAACAACAAAAGTCTCTTGATGAATATTTGTTAAAGATCCAACAACAATTATTTTGCCTCTTATAATTTAATCATCTCTTTAACCCGATCTCGATGACTTCGACTGACTTTAAGTTCCGTACCGTTGTTTAATATTAAGTGGTACTCGCCGCTAATATGACTGATCATCTTTTGTACAAATTTAATATTAACGATAGCTGAACGATGGGCACGAACGAATTTTTTGGGATCAAGATCTTTTTCTAACTCTTTCATCGTACGGCGCATAATATGCGTCTGATCAATTGCGTGTACACACATATAATCACCCGCTGCATCAACCCATTGAATATCATTTACTGCCACACGGGTAACCTCTGAACCATCTTTTATGGCTAAAATATCAGGGTAATGGTTAGTAGTAATAGGTTCACCATTGGCTAATTTTCGCAAAATATCTTCACAATCTTCACCGGTAAATTCAGCAACCAGCCTAGTAAGTTTTTGATTATTAGTATCTTGTTGTTTCTGCTCTAGGATCAACTGAACTTTATCAACTGCGTCTTTCAGACGTCTCTCATCCACTGGTTTTAATACGTAGTCTAAAGCGTGTACTTCAAAGGCTTTAATCGCATAAGAGTCAAAAGCAGTGACGAACACAATCAAAGGAATAGGTTGCTTTAATTCTTGTAGTTTATTGATGACTTGAAAACCATTCAATCCAGGCATCTGAATATCTAGAAATACCAAGTCAGGGCGCACCTGAGGAATGAGTATTACGGCCTCTAACCCATTTTTACACTCACCAACAATGTCAATATTGTCAAACTCAGCCAAACGTAACGACAATCCCTTACGGGCAAGTGGTTCGTCGTCAACTATAACAGTGCTAATTTTCAATGTTTTTGTCACTTGAGTTCTCGCTTATTTCGTAAGGTATACGAATATTAACTTTTATACCCGCTGGATAATTATGAGATATCACAAAAGAATGTTTATTGAGATATAAAGCTTCTAATCGGTCTTTTATATTTTGTAACCCTACCCCACCACTTTTACTGACAGGTAATTGCCCATTTTTAATTTCAGCACCAGGACCATTGTCACTGACGTTTAGCATCAAGTCGCGACCAAAAGTTTTTGCTGAAATGCTGATACATCCACCGACTTCCATTTTAGAGATGGCAAATTTTATCGAGTTTTCAATAATAGGCTGCAATATCAAACTGGGTACTAGAGCACGTTGGGTTTTTTTTTCTATATCCCACACTACCGTTAAACGATCCTCAAATCTAACCTCTTCAATCTCTAAATACAGCTCTAAGACTTGAATTTCTTGGATAAGAGGGACACGCTGAATCGGATCTTTTTCAAGTGAGTACCGTAAAAAATCACTTAAACGACTGACCATAGCCTCAGCTGTTTTGTTCTCTTTCATAAGAATAAGCGTTGAAATGGCATTAAGAGTATTAAAAAGAAAGTGTGGGTTCAACTGATATCTAAGCATTTTAATATGCGCCTGATGCGCCATAGAAGATGCTTTAAGCACATGTTGCTTTTCTCTGAGTAACATCTGATAGTTTTTGACACCAAAATAAGCGCCGGTCCAACATCCAATCATGATTAAAGAATTGATTGTATCCTTAAAATACCAGTACCATTCTTCAGGCCGATAGCCTTTTTTATATATTTCCCAGTTATTGACATTTTTAACCAAAGTCCAAATCAATGCCGTAAAATACAAACTAGCACCAACCAAAATGAGCATTTTAAGCGGTGTTAATGTTAATGCCTTACGATATATATATCGAAGTGGAATAGTCAGCAACCATCCTGCATAGGCATTAAGTACGATGACAAATAGCCATATACTGCGCATGTCTTGTAGAAATGAGCCGATATAATAAACGATGGCGAAACCACACCAACCTGCTGTATGCAGGGTCCAAAACAACCGCTCTCGGCTATCGACTAATTTTTCCCACTTAGGCACACATATTCCTGAATGATGGACAGAAAACGATTATACAAAAAACAGACCAAGGAAACTCTCTATTGGTCTTAGATTAGCGGTGTTTTATCGCAACAGATTGAAGAATTAAGCCGTTAGGTTAATAATTGATATTTAAACGTTTTAGCCAATGTACCCACCACCAAGCAGGCCCCACCAATAAAAATTGTAAATCTTTTAAGAAACTAGGTTTTTTACCTTCAATATTATGCCCTATGAATTGCAATATCCACATCACAACAAACAACGCCAGACTGAACTGCCAAACAGAAATATCTAGTGACTCTAGCAGAACAATTCCATATAAAGACAATACGGATAGTAGGGTCATAGCCGCGCCTATTGGACCAGACAAACGAAAGTAATAATACAAAGTGGGAATAACCAGAACATGCGCCCAAGTGACAGCAAAATAATCTAGGCAAGCGGGTGTAGGAATAGACCAGACAAGCGCTAGGGTGACAAAATATATTGCAGGTACTGCTATTGAATGGATAAGAATATTGGTTTTGTTTTTGTGACTTTCGCCATACTCATTTAACAGGAATTCTATTTGACGCATGTAAATCTCACCGGCATATTATTAACTCTAATTTAACAACTCTATCGGTTTGCAGCAATTAAAACCTGTCAAGTTGGCGATTATATTCAAGAATTACACTGTTGATAGCATTATACTTTGCAATAACTGATTAACTTCTTCTTTAGAAGTTTCGAACTTGACGCCGTAATACAGGCATACTTCATCAGACTTACTGTTCATAATAGTGCCCGTTAGGAAAACACTTTTATCTTTGGATGCAGCAAAATACATTTTCACTACTTGTCTAAGTTTTGGCTTAATCATACTTGCACCTTTATTAATACTCATTCGGCAACCATTTACTGATATATCTAGTACCAGAGAGTCGCAAATAGCGGAATCATTTTTAGCATCAAGCATACTGGTTGCGATACGCGTCTGTGCTCTAGGTTCAATACGTAAGTCATGGCTTTGTATAGTGAGAGGAAAGCTAGTAAAAATCAAATGACTTGGTTTCGTGGTTACTAATATGACTTTAACTTTGAAAGCAATGATTTCCCCGGTATCGTCCTCAAGGATATATCTAGCGACCATAGTCTTATCTTTAAAAATACCATCGCCCAATGCTCCCCACTTACCTTCATCGGGATATCTAAAAATCATACAACGTGTACCATCCATACCTACAAACTCGGTTCTCACCCTTTTCGTAGTAGTGGAAGTAGACAATTGTAAATCAAGGGGTCTGCCGGGCCGCATAAAACGGAGCTTTCTTAAATCTTCATTAGTCAGCCCAACTTTTTCCTGCAAAATTGCCATTTAATTAATAATCCTTGAAGACCTTTGTTGTTATCATTGGCTTACGCCTTGTAAGTAAAGTTAAATAAAGTTTTTAGAAACAACAACATATTACGGTATATTTACCAGTTCAGGCCATCAATATCGTTGTTTTACCAATAAATAGAGAAACATCATGCACACTCACTCCCCAGGTATTCATTACCAAGTTAACGTTTCATCTATTGCGGGGCATGTATTTGATGTCAGTTTACGCATTGAAAACCCTGATAAAAATGGGCAGGTCCTGACTTTACCAGCCTGGATACCAGGTAGTTATATGATCCGTGATTTTGCCAAAAACCTTGTCAAAATTAGTGCTAAGGATGATATGGGCACAGATATAAACATCCAAAAGATCGACAAACAGACTTGGCAAACACAAGCAGTTAGCACAACGTTGACCATTGAGTATCAAATTTATGCTTTCGACCTTTCGGTTAGAGGCGCCTATATCAATGATGAAATGGCATTTTTAAATGGTACCAATATATTTTTGGCGGTTGTTGGTCAAACAGATCAACCTTGCGGGTTAACGTTGCAAAAACCTTTACAACCAGAATTATCCCACTGGCAAGTTGCCACTACTATGTCAACTGAGATGCAAGATACACATGCTTTTGGGGAATACTTGGCTAATCACTACGAAGAGTTGATCGATCATCCAGTACTAATGGGTGTGTTTGATATTTTGCCATTTTCTGCCGCTGGTGTGGAGTTTGAACTAATACTTGCAGGTGGACATCAAGCCGATGTTCAACGCATAACAAAAGATTTAACCAAGGTGTGCCAGCACCATATTGATTTTTTTGTGGATACTCCTCCGGTTACACGTTATCAATTTATCACGCTGTTAACAGATAATGCTTTCGGTGGTTTAGAGCATATGAGCTCCACAGCATTAATGTACAGTAGAAATGATTTACCAAGCTTGTCTGATGCGGAAAAAATGACCGATGGATATCGCGTATTTCTAAGTTTGTGTAGTCATGAGTTTTTTCATACTTGGCATGTAAAGAGGATCAAACCTGAAGAGTTGTTTGGTGCAGCATTAGACAAAGAGCGATACACAGAACAATTATGGATTTATGAGGGTTTTACTAGCTACTACGACGATTTTAGTCTTTTAAGATGTGGTCTTATTACCCAAGCTGAATATTTAAAAGTAGTCGGCCAAAACCTCACTCGGTTACTCCGTAATAAAGGGCGATTTAAACAAACCATTACCGAGTCTAGTTTTGATGCTTGGACTAAGTTTTACAAACAAGATGAAAGTGCCGTTAATAACATTGTCAGTTATTACAATAAAGGTGCTGTATTAGCTATGTGTTTGGATTTACTGATAAAAAGTGAAAGTAATGGAAATTACAGTTTAGATGACGTGATGCGGAATTTGTGGGATCAGTACGGAAAACTTGCAATTCCTACCCCCGTAGACGTTATTCAGAATATTGTAAAAACACAGCTGAATTTAGACTTAAATGCTTTTTTCCAATCTGCATTATATTCCACCGAAGAGTTACCGTTCAATGAACTGCTAGAGAAGTTTGGCGTGACATGTCATTTTTCGCCTAGAGAGAATCTGGACGATAAGGGCGGTGAAATGACAACATCCCCTATTAAAATCGAATTTGGTGCACAAATAAAAACGCAAGAAACAGGTTTACAAATCATCCAAGTCACAGAGCAAACGGCAGCCTATGAGTCTGGATTACAAGTAGATGATGTGTTGATAGCTATCGATAAATGGGTGGTGAGTAAAGAAAATCTAATCACACAACTCAACTATTTATC
>JAWUXT010000062.1:0-8507 GCA_034111205.1 Paraglaciecola sp.
AGAAACAGGTTTACAAATCATCCAAGTCACAGAGCAAACGGCAGCCTATGAGTCTGGATTACAAGTAGATGATGTGTTGATAGCTATCGATAAATGGGTGGTGAGTAAAGAAAATCTAATCACACAACTCAACTATTTATCTATTGGACAAACCGTACAACTTAGCGTTATACGTGATAAAAAGCTCAAACAACTGCCCCTCACAGCCACTGCGGCCCCTAACGACACTATAGCCTTAAAAGTAACCAATCAGGTGCTATGTAATATTTGGTTGGGTTAACTAACGATGACACCCGGTTTGATTTTGAACTCACCACTTTAATCACATTAGAGTGGTAAGTTCATACATCTAATCAGGTTATTGCAGCATGCTCTCAATAACCGTCTAAATATAATACCCTTGGTGAGTTGTTCAGTTTTTTTGCCTGTGGAGTTGTTCCCACATCCCATGAACGACACAACCATGAAAGAAACGGCCATCTTCTGGTAAGACATTGCATTTCGTTATAGTCGCGTTTCGACAGTCGCGGTATATGAGCGATTTAATGAACCGACTGAGCAAGGTGGTCGAGCAGGTCATTTGGTTTTAATGGAAGGCTTTCAATGAAAAGTTGATTGATATCATTTATGACCATGATAAAAAAGTGGTGCCTTTGGTCGCTGGATTTAACTAGGCCTATGATTTACGACCCATTCAGCACTCCCCATTAGATCTTCAAGATATAGCTTTCATAGCTCCCCCCTATCCACAAAAAGCGAAACCTGCGATGAAATCAAAGTTTGCTTTCAGATTTTAAAAACACTTTAATAATGAATCTAAAAGAAAGTTATAACTTCCCATACCTTCGTATCACCTCTTAGATTTTTTAATCAAATCAAATGGTCTTTAATAAATTTCTGGAAACGCAGCAACGGCTGCAAATAAACTTAAACACCGAGGAACTTAACCATGTTGAAAATAGTTAAAACTTCTATCGTTATCGCTTCTATCTCTTTATTTACTGCAGGCAACGCACAAGCTGACATAAACGAAGCATTACAAAACATCTGCACTATCGTTAAAGCAGATGACAAAGGTGAACTACGTAAAAAAATGAAACGTGTTCAGTCTAACTTTAGACTTAAACTTAAAGATTACTACACAGGTGTTTCATGTGGTGGTAATAGCCTTATTCGCACAGCTATGATTAACGACGCGGTTGAAACAGGCATCCTGATGATTAAAAAAATGCCAAAAGGTGATTTGAGTTCACCAGAACAGGATGGCAAAACAGTATTGGTATGGGCTTCTGAAAACGGTTTAGATGCATCACCTATCGTTGCTGCTCTTAACGACAGAATATAAAAGTTTAACCGGTCGCCGCGCCATTCGATTCGGCAACTGAGTTATTCACAAGTATTGTTCTTGAACGAACTTGGCTATGGCCACCGGAAAGTTCAACATGGTAGGTAGGTTATTCTAATTAAGTAACCTACCCTAAAAAGCGGCCTCTTCTGAGGCCGTTTTTTTATGTCTGAACACAAAAGCACAACACACAAAAGAAAAGGATTTTAACCACATAGGAAAACGAGTGCACCGAGGAAAAGGAAAAGAAAAATAATATTTATTATCTGTTCCTCGGTGCGCAACACTCGGAGCAGCAAAGCCTCTTTTTACTCAGTGGGGCAAAACGCTTTTAGAGAAACGCGAGGCTATTAAGATTGTCGCTGCTTTTTATACTTCATCATCCTCTATTTCGGCATTACCCAGCAAGTTTCCATCTAACTTTTTATTGCTCTGTACACCTAATTTTCGGAACTGCTCTACTTGTCTTACAAGGTTGCCTTTACCTGTAGACAGTTTGTTCATCGCGCCTTCGTAACTCTTTTGGCTGGATTCTATAGCTTTACCCACTTTATCCATATCAACCATGAAACCATGAAACTTGTCATATAACTTGGCAGCGTTATCAGCAATCTTCTGGGCATTTTGATTCTGATATTCGTATTGCCAAATATTGTTGATTGTACGCAGTGCCACCAGCAAATTCGTTGGGCTAACCAGCATAATATTGTTATCAAAAGCCAGTTTCATTAACTCAGGCGCTTGATCTGCTCCAAGCAAAAACGCAGACTCGATGGGGATAAACATCAACACATAATCTAAGGTACGAATACCTTTTAAATCCTGATAGTCTTTTTTACCGAGCTCTTTTATATGATTGCGCAGCGAGTTGACATGCTCTTTTAAATGCACAACACGTGCTAATTCATCGTCATGCTCATTAAAATAACGCTCGTAGGCAGCGAGCGATACTTTTGAGTCAATCACCACATCTTTGTCGTTAGGCAAATGCACGACCACATCAGGCTGAAAACTTTTTCCATGCTCATTTTTTAACGCAACTTGGGTATCAAACTCATGGCCTTCGCGTAATCCAGATTCTTTTAACACTCTTTCTAAGACTACCTCCCCCCAATTACCTTGAACTTTGTTATCACCTTTTAAGGCTTTGGTTAACGCTGCGGCATCGTGAGTTATCTGCTGGTTGAGCTCTTTTAAACCTAAAATTTCAGTTTTAAGGGATGCTCGTTCCTGCCCTTCTTTAACATATTGATCTGTGACTTGTTTTTTAAAGCCTTCAATCTGCTCTTTTAACGGTGACAAAATAGAATCCAAGCCGGCTTTACTGGATTGGCTAAACTTTTCATGTTTCTGTTCAAATATTTTGTTGGCAATATTCTCAAACTGTTCTTGTAAGCGTTTTTCGGCCACTTCTAGTAATTGTAATTTATCTTTACTGGCAATTTGCTCTTGTTCAAATCGGGCTGCTTGTGACTCGAGTTGGGTGCGTAATTCAGATGCAATCTTACTGCTTTGTTGATATTGCTGTTGCCAATAGTTTTTTTCTATTTCGAGTTCAGCAATCCTTTCTACTCTCTGAGTTAACTGCCCTAACTTATTTTGTGTATACATTTGCTCTTGTTGAGCTGAACGTTGCTCTGATGTTAACTCTTTTATCAGCAAATCTTGTTGTGCTAGTTGGTCTCTTAATTGAATTTCTTGTTGAGCCGCAAACAAACTATTGTATTCGATTGTCTGCTGCGCTCGCTTCTTGGCTCTGAAGCCAGCAATCAGGGCGCCAATTATGCATCCTAATAAAAATAGACCAACAAAAATAGCATTGGGTATTGTCAGTAAAGTAGCGGCGTTAAATTGACTCATAGTGAGGTATTTTACTCTTGTTGTAACATTTACCAATAAAAAAGGCGGTAAATCATCACTGTAATTTACCGCCGATATATGCAGAATAAGCTCTGTCTAAAAGAGGTTTATTTTTCCATTTCCGCTATTTTTATTTTCCAAATAGCAGGTCCTGTTTCATGTGCATTGGCTCCGGTGCTATCAACAGCCACGGTCACTGGCATATCCACTACATCAAATTCGTAGATAGCTTCCATGCCTAAATCTTCAAAAGCTACTACGCGCGCTTTTTTAATCGCTTTAGACACTAAATATGCAGCACCACCCACAGCCATTAAGTACACAGACTTGTGTTTGGCAATACTTGCCACCGTAGCAGGACCACGTTCAGCTTTTCCAATCATGCCACTGATGCCGGTTTGCTCTAACATCATGTCGGTAAATTTATCCATACGAGTCGCCGTTGTGGGCCCTGCCGGACCTACCGCTTCGTCACGCACCGCGTCTACTGGGCCAACGTAATAAATAAACTTATTATCGAAGTCCACGCCCTCTGGCAAACCTTCGCCATTGGCTAACATGGTTTGAATTCGTTTGTGGGCAGCATCTCGTCCCGTTAACATTTTGCCTGACAATAAAACTGTTTCACCGACTTTCCAGTCTTGTATATCTTCTTTAGTCACAGTGTTTAAATCAACACGACGGGTGCCCTCACCTACTTCCCAGGTCACTTTTGGCCAGTCTTCTAATTTAGGCGGGGTAAATTCAGCAGGCCCTGATCCATCTAAACGAAAATGCGCATGACGGGTTGCCGCACAATTAGGGATCATCGCCACAGGTTTTGATGCAGCGTGAGTGGGACATGACATGATCTTAATATCCACTACTGTTGTTAAACCACCTAAGCCTTGAGCACCAATACCTAAGGCGTTAACCTTTTTGAATATATCTAAACGTAATTTTTCTTCCGTTGTCTCGGCGCCTCTATCCATTAATTCTTGAATATCCACAGGATCCATTAAGCTTTCTTTCGCCATAACTGCCGCTTTTTCAGCCGTGCCGCCAATGCCTATCCCTAACATCCCTGGTGGACACCAACCCGCGCCCATAGTGGGCAATGTTTTAACTACCCAGTCGGCAATATCATCACTGGGGTTAAGCATGACCATTTTAGATTTATTTTCAGAGCCACCACCTTTGGCTGCAATCATAATTTCAATTTCACCGCCGGGTACAGTATCGATATGCACAACTGCTGGTGTATTGTCTTTCGTATTGACTCGTTTACCTGCGGGATCGGCGACAATCGATGCACGCAATGGATTATCCGGATTTAAATAAGCACGGCGAGTACCTTCATCAACCATTTGTTGCACGGTTAAATCTGTTTTATCCCATTGCACACCCATACCGATTTTCACAAAACAGGTCACTATGCCGGTGTCTTGACACAACGGGCGTTTACCCTCAGCTGACATGCGCGAGTTGATGAGTATCTGCGCCATGGCATCTTTTGCCGCCTGACTTTTTTCTTTGTTGTAAGCCTTTTCAACCGCCTTGATGTAATCAAGGGGATGATAATAAGAAATATACTGTAAAGACTCTTCAATACTGTCGATAAAATCTTGCTGACGGATAACAGCCATAGATGCCTCTTAAATTTTCTGGTTAAATTTTCACTTATTGATATGATAACCTGATCACGCAATTTGCTCCACTGTCAGTAACACTTCAACAGTATTTTTAGGTACACAAAGTAGTCATCATGAACAACCACACTTATTCATTAACAGTCAGCCCCCTTAATATATCTAGCGACTGTTCAATGGCAGACGTATTTGCTCACTTTGCTGATAAAACTTGGGCAATGCTTTTAGACTCTGCTGATAGCAAACGTCAAGATGGCCGCTTCGATATTATGGTTGCCAATCCGATTGCCACCATCACTACCATTGGCAATACCAGCGATGTGTGGCAACAAGATACTGATCTAAATCAAGAAAGCTCACTCAACCCTTTGTCTCTAGTGCAAAACATGCTTGAAAAACACATGCCTATCAATCAAGTTAAATCAGTTAATAAGTTTAATCTGCCATTTATGGCTGGTGCGCTAGGTTTGTTTGGTTATGACTTGGGTAAATGTTTTGAAAATTTGCCGAATAAAAATGAAAATGAGTATTCAACCCCAGATATGGCGATAGGCATTTACGCGTGGAGCATCATTAAGGACAATATTAATCAGCAATTTTATCTATGTTATTTGGACCAATACCCCCATCCAACTAGCAACGAAATTCAACAATTAGTTGAGTGTGGTAACACCTCACAATCCTTTATTTTAACCAGTGATTGGCAATCTAATATGAGCCAAGAACAATATACACAGAAGCTGTCGTGTATTTCGGCCTACTTGCAAGCCGGGGATTGTTATCAAATTAACTTAGCCCAGCGTTTTTCAGCCCATTATATGGGTGACGAATGGCAAGCTTATCAGCAGTTACGTGTAGCAAATCATGCACCCTTTTCTGCATTTATACGCTTGGCAGACAGTGCAGTGATGAGTATTTCTCCTGAACGATTTATATCTGTTAATGAGAGCATGGTTCAAACCAAACCCATTAAAGGAACCAGACTACGCAGCACAGACCCTAAACAAGATAAACTACAAATCGACTCCTTATTAAGTGCAGAAAAAGATCGCGCTGAAAATTTGATGATTGTTGATTTACTGCGTAACGACTTAAGCAAACACTGCCAGCCGGGCACTGTCAATGTGCCTGATTTGTTTAAATTAGAAAGCTTTGCCGCAGTTCATCATCTAGTGAGTACCGTCACAGGCAAGCTAAAAACAACCAGCACCCCTATAGATTTACTGCAAGGTGCGTTTCCCGGAGGCTCAATTACCGGAGCCCCAAAAATACGTGCTATGCAGATTATTGACGAACTAGAGCCGAACAACCGTAACATTTACTGCGGCAGTATTGGCTATCTAGGCGTGTTTGGCGACATGGATACCAATATATGTATTCGTACTTTACTATGCGAAAAATCACGCGAAAAATCACGCGAACGATCAAACAATCAAAAAATAATGCATTGCTGGGCAGGCGGAGGCATCGTACTCGACTCTAACGCAAAAGATGAATACCAAGAAAGCTTAGATAAAGTGTCAAAAATATTACCTGTCTTGAGTCAATATTCCACAATGTCGAAACTTGGGAAGGCCCATGGATAAAGCGCAATTTCTCACTCGATTTCATCATGCCAAACAAATTAATAGTGAGGCCGATTTTCCACTTAGAGAGCCTGGCAGGCCTGCCGCAGTATTATTACCTATAATGGAATACAACAATGAGCTAACTGTGTTGTTTACAGTCAGAGCGAATCACTTAAGGCATCATGCTGGTCAAATAAGTTTCCCCGGTGGTAAACAGGAGCTAACTGATAATTCTTTGGTCGAAACGGCTTTGCGTGAAACCCATGAGGAAGTTGGTTTACCCCCCTATAAAGTAGAAGTTGTCGGTAACTTACCGGTATATCGCACGGTGAGTCGATTTGAAGTGATACCTTATGTGGGCTTCGTTTCTGCTCCCACCCGCTTAATATTGGATAAAAATGAAGTGGAGAGCACTTTCGAAGTACCACTGAGTTTTTTAATGGATCAAAATAACCATTTAATACATTGGGTTAAACGCAAAGATGGGCAGTTTCCGGTGTACTTTATCCCTTGGAAGGAACATAACATTTGGGGCGCAACTGCTGCTTTTGTGCGTAATCTATCGAATCATTTCTAACGTTTTCATCATCAAAGCGTAAACATTTAAAGCAATCTTTACAGCGCTATTTAAGTTGTTATATCTACAGCTATTGTTCTAAACACATTTAACTAGGACAATCAGTTTTTATCTATTCTAGTGAAGTAAACAAAATGATCAGTGTTTTTGATATGTTCAGCATCGGTATTGGCCCTTCCAGCTCCCACACCGTTGGCCCAATGCGGGCTGCTAAAGCTTTTTGTGGGGAATTATCGGAACAAGGTTTATTCGATACCACTGATCAGATTAAGGTCGAGCTGTTTGGCTCATTAGGACAAACAGGTAAAGGCCACGGAACAGGCAAAGCTGTGATTTTAGGATTACTTGGTCATGCCCCTGAAACTATAGATAGCTCTATGGTTGAATCCTTTTTAGAAAAAGTCAGAAGCTGTCAAAAACTTGACCTAGACGGTAAAAAAACAATTAAATTCCCGGCACTCAACGCGATTGTTTTCCATCGTCGTAAGTCCCTCATCCAACATCCAAACGGTATGACGTTTCATGCTATGAACAACAAGACTGTGATCACCTCACAAACTTATTTTTCTATCGGAGGGGGCTTTATCATTCGAGAGCAAGACTTTGCTGAGCAAAAAGTCGCGGCCCTTATTCACGAAGAACACCCTGTGCCTTATGACTTTTCCAGTGCTAAACAGTTACTCGAACACAGTAAAGAGCATGGTCTGCGTATCAGTTCATTAATGATGAAAAACGAAGAAGTGTTTCAACCCAAAGAAGAAATAGTCAAAAAGCTGTGGCACATATGGCAGGTCATGTACAAAAGTGTGCAAACAGGCATTCAAACGGAAGGAATTTTACCCGGCGGCTTAAAAGTCACCCGCCGAGCGCCTGGCTTATATCACCGCTTACAAAACGAAAAAAATGCCGATCCTATGGTCGCAATGGATTGGGTTAATCTGTTTGCATTAGCGGTTAACGAAGAAAATGCCGCTGGCGGCACGGTAGTAACCGCTCCAACTAACGGCGCAGCTGGTATTATTCCAGCGGTGTTATGTTATTACGATAAATTTGTTAAACCCGTAGATGAAGACACAGTAAGCCGATATTTTTTAACCGCAGCAGCTATCGGTATTTTATATAAGAAGAATGCTTCCATATCTGGCGCCGAAGTAGGCTGTCAGGGAGAAGTAGGCGTGGCATGTTCAATGGCAGCAGGAGCATTAACCGAAATAGTCGGCGGATCAGTAGACGCAGTTGAAAACGCCGCCGAAATAGGCATGGAGCATAACCTAGGTTTAACGTGCGACCCAGTCGGCGGCTTAGTGCAAGTACCCTGTATCGAACGTAATGCTATGGGTGCAATTAAAGCAATTAACGCCTCTAGACTTGCTTTAAGAGGCTCAGGACAACACAAAGTGTCACTCGACAAGGTCATCAAAACCATGTGGGAAACAGGCAACGATATGAAGTCCAAATACAAAGAAACCTCAAGAGGCGGGTTAGCAGTCAATATTATTGAGTGTTGATAACATATAAAGGCTTTAATC
>JAWUXT010000063.1:0-9775 GCA_034111205.1 Paraglaciecola sp.
CTGAATTTCGGTTTATTCGGGACTTTTTGTAAGCTTGGCACCTCGCGGGAACGTATTTTCTCCGCTTGTTCGCATACTGCGACATATCATGGATATAAAACAGCGGTGGATAGTGGTGAATTCAAAAGCCGCTGGTGAGCGCGCAACAAAAACAATTGGTAGGCAAACCGACCGGGCCAAGGAGAAGCTTGATAAAGACTTGTTTCATTTACAAGCCCAGCGTTTTATTTGTAAAGAAGACGCGCTAAAGGCATTAGTGGCGCTCAGCAAGCGTCAAAAATATCACCAACTGACCACGCTTGATTGCATTGCGCATAAGGTATATGAAGGAAAAGGCCGCCCTAAAAAAGATGCGCCCGTGAAGCAAGTTGTGTGGCAAACGAGTGCTAAAGTTGAGCAGAAAGGCGAAGCAATTCAACATGCTATCGAACAAAAAGCGTGTTTTATATTAGCCACGAAGGCAGACAAGAAAGCCCTCACGCCGGTGGAGACACTGCACCATTACAAGACAAAGTCTGCGGTAGAAAGAGGATTCAGATTCCTAAAAGACACGCAGTTTTTGTTTCATTATTGTTCATTAAAAAGCCGAATCGCATAGACGCGTTGTTAATGATTATGACCTTATCTTTACTGGGTTAGTCAATCGCGCAACGACGTATGCGAGCGAGCATGGAAAAAGCCAATAAGACCATCCCGAACCAAATTAATATACCCACAGCTACGCCCACCTTACGCTGGGTGTTTCAATGCTTTGAAGGAATTAACTTCGTTCAGACTGAAGAAACCTATGATAAAACAAATATTTACTTAGATGGATTGGATAAACTAAGGACAAAAATTATTAATTTGATTGGAGGCCATTCGCTGCATTTGTATCATATTCAAAAAGTAGCATGGGGGTCTGATCAATGTCAGTTATATTTTTTAGAATACGTTTTAAGCCCGCCAACATAAGCTTGCATGTTCACTTCACATGCAAATATCGCCTGACGATTAATCCTTCGCTAGATCAAGTGTTCAGGCACACCTGCACTGGAAACTCGTTGCTTTCTGGCCATTAAAATAACCTATATTTTAGTTATAAAACTAGTGTAGTGTATTTAAATTGACTGACCCTTTTATTACTTTTATTACTGTCTGGTGTTTGACTTCAGCTGTATGCTAATTGTTTTTTTATTATTAGCACAAGAGCAACCATCGCCTGATTGAAGAGGTTTAATTGTTCATTAAAGCTTTGGTTGTTTTCTTGTTTTTTATTAAGGATGGTTGCTTCTAATGATTTGGCTAGCATTGTTAAGTTGTAAGCACCAATGTATGCAAGCGCTGGTAGGGCATCGTGGATAATTTTATTGATGTCTTGGTAGGCATGATTTTCGATTAAAGTGGCTATGGTATTTATTACGGGTCCTTTGTCCACAAAGTCTTGTAAGATGCTGGTAAAGGTTTCTTCGTCCACAAATAACTTTTGCATGGCGTTTTGTTGATCCATGACTAGTAGATTATCTATGCTATGGTTTGCAGTGATATCCTTAGGCTGTGTTGCTGAAGGTAACGAATTAGATGAAAGCGCTGGCGAACTAGTCAGTACTATTTCTGCAAGAACTTGATAAAAATACTCCGGATCTATAGGTTTATTGATGTGTGCTGTCATGCCAACATCAGTGCTTTTTTGTAAATCTATTTTCATGGCATTGGCGGTCATAGCGATAATGGGTATTCTACAATTCAGTTCATCGCGCAGTATGGTGGTTGCTGTTAAACCATCCATTTCTGGCATTTGTATGTCCATCAAAATACAATCAAAATTTGCTTGTTTTTTGAAGGTATCAATTACTTCAAGGCCATTCTCAGCTAAGACGACCTGCGCTTTAGTATATTTTAGGAATCCCAATGCGACTTTTTGATTTAACTTGTTATCTTCTCCTAACAAAATGCGTTTACCGCTTAAATCTGGTACGTTTTTCATTTCTGTAAAACTGAAGGCAGAATTTGTTTTTATATTAAATGCGGCTTCCTGTAATTTATTAATTAACTCACTGGTAGTAAAGGGTTTTTCTATAAAATTATTAATGCCAAGATGTTTTGCTTGCTGGCGCATATGAGAAAAATCAAAGGCTGAAAGCATGATTATTTTGGGTTTGATGGCTTTGAATTCTTGATTGATAATGGCTGCTACTTGTAAGCCGTCAATATCTGGCATTTTCCAATCTAATATCAATATATCGTAAGGTTTATGTTCAATTGATGCTTGGCGTAATTTGTTTAAGGTTTGCTGGCCACCCTCGGCTAAATCTGAAGTGATGTTTGCATTCAATAACGCTTCAGCTATCACTTGGCGCGACAAATAAACATCGTCGGCCACTAACACTTTTAGGCTGGATAATTGTTTTGATGGTGAGCTAAGGTGTTGGTTTGTGTCTTCTTTAAGAGGCACTGTAAAATAGAAGGTTGAGCCTTCACCTAGTCTACTTTCGACCCAAATTTTTCCTTTCATTAGCTCAACCAGTTGCTTGCAGATAGCTAGTCCTAAGCCGGTGCCGCCATACTTACGAGAAATCGACTCGTCAACTTGGGTAAACGACTTAAACAGTCCATCAATTTGGTTTTGTGAAAGGCCAATACCAGAGTCAGTAACCGCAAACTCAAGCAACACTCCTTGCTCAGTCGCTGTATTTTTAACGGTGACCGAGACCAAACCATCATCGGTAAACTTCACCGCATTACTGAGTAAATTGATCAGTATTTGCTGAATGCGCAATCCATCGCCTTGCAAATATAACGGCACATCTCGGGCGATATGTTGAATAAGTTCAATGTTTTTTTCGTGGGCTTTGATTGATTGTAAGCGAATAGACTGACTGATTACCTTATCCAGCTGGAAGCTGGCGGTTTCTATGTCTAGCTTGCCGGCTTCAATTTTCGAAAAGTCCAAAATATCATTAATTACCCCTAATAAAGAAAGTGAGGCTTCGTCAATTTGGCGCAAATTGGTGATGTCTTCAGGGTTGTTTGCGGACCTTTGCATCAATTTGGTTAAGCCAGAAATAGCATTGATAGGGGTGCGAATTTCGTGGCTCATTCGGGCCAGGAAGTCTGATTTGGCTTGAGTGGCTTGTTTGAGTTCTTGAGAATAGTGATTAAGTTGCGCGCGTTGTTTGCGAGTACGAATTAACAAGGCGATGACTACCAGTAATGTCGCAAATACAGTTAGGGTAAAATACAGTTGATATTGATTATTCTGATCTTGGATCAGGTTTCTTTGCAGTTGTAATTCATTTTCTTTTTGTAATAAATTAATTTCTTTTTCTTTTTCAAACACATCAAGGCGCACATTATTTATGGCCAACATTTGTGCTTGTTTCTGGCTAAAACTTTGTTTGTATAATGTGTTGTACTGTTTTAGAAAATCAAGTTGAGAGTGAGTGTCATTGGTTAATTCCGTTAGCTCTATAAGTCTTTCCAAAATCTGTAGGAACTGAATTTTGTCTTTTTTAAGGGCATCCAGATTAACGCTTTTTTTCAGCTCGACTATGGCTTTATCGGTATCGCCTTGTTTTTGATACACTTCTGCTAGTAGTAATAGCCGAGGCACTTCATTATATAAAAAATCCACCTTTCTATCAGCCTCTATAGATTGGCTTATTCTTTTTAGTGCCTGATCAAAATTACCTTGTACTAGATTCAGTTCAGCAATTGAAAAATATATTATGCCTATAAAAGGGTAATCATTATCAGTTAATATTTTTTCTGCTAAGGTAAAATTAACTTCAGCATCAAGCAGTTTTGCGAATCTAGTTTGAGCCATTGCGATGCGAAAATATGCTAGTCCTTCATAGATTTCATCATTATATTCTTGTGCCACAGCAAGCATTCTATATGAGTTTTGCAGCATGTCAGGATAGTTTTTGAGGGAATGGTATACGTTGGATATTGAACTATACACTCTCAGTACTTTTTTACTTTGCAGTTCACTATAAAGTGCAAACGCTTTATTCAGCGCCTCTAAGGCCGCACCATATTCTCCAACCGTATCTAATATCGCTCCCTCTAGTCGAAAAGATTCTGCTATTTGTTGTTTATTATCCGAGAGTTCGGCCTTTAAGCGCGCTTGTAGTAATTTTTCGTAGGCAGACTCTAAGTCTTGTTTTAATAAATAGGCGTATGCCCATACATTTAAAAATTCACTTTCATGATAATTATCTGAATGACGTGAAAAGTAAGCTTGAAAATGGTTAATTTTGTCAGAGGTAAAGGATGCATTCGCTTGAATTTGGGTTCTTAAGCTTTCAAATTGTTCACTTAAATTTTCATCATTAGCTGCATGAAGGTAAGTTGCAATAAGATAGCAGGCTAAAAGGCTGCTGAAAACAGCGGCCTTCAAGGCCTGTGTAAATACATTTAACATGATAGTTTAGTAGGAATGGACTTTTACTGTGTTACCTGAACTTTCAAATTGTTTGGTCACTGCATCCCAATCTTTATTTTTGATTAAGGTTACGTCTGCCTCTTCCAGACCATAAGATTTTGCGGTTGCAACGGGGGCTTTTAAGTAAGCCTCTTTAAGTTCAGCATTACTATCTAGTTCTTCTAAAAAATCAGCGAGGGACTTTGTCATCATGTTTTCCTTTTAAGTAGATTAAAGTAAGTACAGTTGTGAAATTAAGTGTTCCGGAAGCTTATGACTTGCTCTTGGGTCAAGCCGAGCTTTGTTAATCGCGCCTGATGATAGTCGGGTAAGCCCAGCGAGGGTACAACCAGAGTAGAAATTAGTGTTGGTTTACAATTTGTTAATTCAAATAATGGGAAACGTTCAACTTTAGGACCATACAATGGCAAAGTAGCCGCTTCATACAGAATCATTTCGTGCTCAGCAGGATAAATTTCCATAAAAATTTCTTGATAAAGTTTTAAGCCTGCTTTGCAGTGATCTGCATTGAGCACACCTAGTGAGGCTTCTCCTGCCAAACCAATTTGCCAGATAATCTGGGTCATATGCGGATCAAGTTGATAATCACGAAACAAAAACTGGGTGGCTTCATAAGACTGACAGCCATAATGAGCCGGATCGATACCTAAATCAGCAATTAGGCAATCTTCGGCAGATATACCGGGCAACATTTCAGCACGTAAGCCTAAAGCCCGCACTTTTTTTATTGCCTCATGGGATGGATTAACAAAAACACCTGGGTGACCATAAAAGGCAGCACAGACTTTTTGCCCCGCTTTAACCGCATCTACAATGCGATCTGTCATCTGTTGGTAGGTAATTGCGCGAGATTTGCCTGCTTGGTAAAGATCATCCAATTCCACGGTATTAGGGTTAAGTTTTTTAACCACATTCTCACCGACTTTGTTGGTGATCCCCATAAACACTATATCTGCGTTTTCAATATAACTCTGAGATAAAAGGGTCATTTGGCCAGCAACACTAATACCAGTGCCCACTACTACCAAAGAGCCTTGTTGTTTTGTAGACATACGATCCTTGTTCTTCTTTTATTCTATCTAACAATAGCAGTAGTGACTTATCAATAATAGAGAGTTTTTTGCAATACGTGAACAATAACAAATACTTGGATTGATTTACATTGCTTGAATAAAATAGAGTGTAGCCAAATTAAGGGGGGCTGGGGGAACACTTTAAGTAACCTGAACTCAATAAGCCATAGCGTCAAGCACTGCCATGAAGTGAAAGCTTTAAATTGACTCTAACCCTTTTACTTCAAGGCAGTGCTTGCGCCAACAGACTGGCCTACCTCGTTTCCTTTCAATAACCCGTCGCCCTGTAAGACTCGCAATGTCAGCAAGAAAGTGTTCGTTACCTAGCGCTAGCCCCTTGTTGGTCGCTTGGCGAATATCTTCCAACAACTTACCTTCTATCTGTTGTGCGGGGCAACAAGAATGACCACAACGACGCCTTTGCTATTACAGAGGCCAGCCAACGTCCGTATATCCACTTTGTGCCGATTAAAACTGAGCACCTGCAGGAGATTTCCTGTTTGCACCGCATTCGTGAGCGACTTATCAAAAGCAAAACTGCGTTGAGTAATCAATCCCGAGGATTATTGAGTGAGTTTGGCTTGGTGTTTCCTTGTGGTCACAAAGCGCTGTTAAATGGGTTAAACAGCGTCATAGATAACGCTCAATATAGTCAACGATTGCAAGACATGGTGAAGGAGATGTTGAGTGAATATAACACCACTATAGACCGCCTAAACAGCATCAAAAACCAGTTAGATAAATTTGTCGATGAAAGCGAAAGCGGCAAGATATTACTCAGCATACTTGGTATCGGTGTTATCAATGCATCTGCATTGTTAGCGGCGATTGATAAAGGCCAGACTTTCAATAATCCCAAAGAGTTTGCAGTGTGGTTAGGGCTGACGCCTAAACAATATGCATCGGATAATATCAGTAAAATGGGCGGCATAACCAAGCGCGGAGCCCGTTACTTACGTAAACAATTGATACACGTTGCGAGAGCCTTCGTTAGTCGAGCAGGAAAAGCCCCGACTCATTAGTTTTTTGGGTGTTTTAAAGGCGATGTGGTTCGCGGTACCCGGAACGGACTTCAACAGAGGCCTGAAATGATAAACCATTTCAATTAAGAGCCTGAATATATGTCAGAACTAAGCCATTTTTAAGACTACCTTCAACATAACAGACTAACGGTAAAATAAGATTTAAACGGTATTTGTGCTGAAACTTTAAATGCGGGGAAGCAGTGGCGGAGCCACCAGAGATTGGAAGTAAAGAATTAGACCAGCTCTTTTTTTGATGAAAAATGATCATGGCAATCTTACAAAATAATTTTCAACGAACCTGCCCCTGCAGGTCCTACCTGACTTACTTTCTTGCTACAGCTCAAGAAAGTAAGCAAAGAAAGCCGCTCGCTACCAAAGTTTTTAACCGCAAAAAATGGCTTATTCTTGGGTCGTTACGAATGTATCCCTTCACGCTCCACTCAAATGACTTCCCTGCCATTTGCCCCAAGAATAAGCCATTTTTTTCTGAAACTTTAAATGCGGGAAAGCAGTGGCAGTGCCACCAAAGAAAGGACTGAAAGAATTAGTAGAACTCTTTTTTTAAGTGAATATATATCGTGGTTTTTCTACTATTTATTTCATTAGCGATGTATATCGTTGTGGCAAATCGCCCCATTTGGTAACCGTCGAAAGGTCGTCTCTCCGCACAAAATTTAATTTAAAATGTATGTCCCAATCTTGTGTCATAACATTTTTTAAAATCAATGATTCACCTAAAGTAAATAACCAATACAACTCATCTCCATTACTGCCTAGCTCTGCACCTGCTTGCGCTATGCTGATATCTTCTCTTTTTACTTTTTCAGCCTTAATAATAGGGTAAAGGTATTTGATTTCTCTTTTCTGCCCTTCTGATTGAGTTAATGCAACAGCAAGATAACGTGCTTCAACTACAATGTGCTGCTCAATTTTTTGTCTTTTAAAAGCGGCTACTCGCGTATGATAAAACTTAGCTTTACCCGCGTTGAATTGGTTAACGTAAGACTCACTTCTGTTATGTCCTAATGGATTGGCAGCAATAGTTAAATCTGTAAACCTTGAGATTGCTGTCCCTCGATAAGAGATCCGAGGCGACTCTTCAACAAAATGTTTATCACTTGAAGCCTTATCATAAACTGTTTGTGCCCTACCTAATTTTTCTGCAAGAAACTCAGTCAACCAATAACTACCTTCATTATTTACACTGGGTAAAAGGCTGAATGCTCCAATACCAATTTCGTTGATAGCACCTTCATAAGGATTAGGTGTGGATGTCTGTGTATGAAACCCAGGGTATAGAGCAAAGGCTCCAAAAACAGGCCTAGACTTCACAACTTGTTCGTTGTTTGACTTATTTTGATATATCAACGCATCTCTATATCGGTGCATCTGATTTATTGCATCGTCCGGCGCTAGATCGCCTTGGTCATTAACACCTCTATCTTTATTTGCATCTTCTCTAATTCGGTATTTTGCATCTTCTCTAATTCGGTATTTTGCATCAAAAATCCAAACAAACTGCTGTCCATCAGCAAAAGAAACTTCCAGAAAAATATCAGGGATCTGGGTAGTGATCCAAGATTTAATTGGTGCCCCCTTCTGTCTGAATTTAGGTTCGTGCGCTAGCCTGATTTCAACTCCATCGCCACGTTTAAACCTAAAAGCCCCTTCCATTCCATCCTTCATTGACACTTCAATACCATTATTAACCATGGCCACTCTGGCACTTTCAGATTGTTTAAAACCTAACTCAAGCAATATGCGCCGCACTTCCAAAAAACACCATATTTCATAGAGCTCAGCAATGCTTCGGAGTGACAGATTATTTTGACCCTGTAATAGTTCCAAATACCATTTCAGCTGTTGCCAAATTTTATAAACTCGCGCGTATCCTGGTTTTTGTTGCAGCACTAACGATTCACTCGACAAACCGGTGAAATTACCCACTTCCTTAAACATTGGCTGGCGCTGAAAAAAACGCATTGAAGTTTGCCAGTGAGTTAATTTACTAAAGAAACTATCAGATATCCGCTGCTTATCTGGCCCGCGCTGGTTTTCTTGTAATTGGTTTACAATTTTTGTGAGTTTGCTTATGGAGCTCGAAACAACAGATTTGATAAATCGATTTTCGGGGGTATCTACACTCAATACTTTTTTGTCTAAACGAAATCGTTTATCCCATTGACGATTTTCCTTTGCTTGATTGACAGCTTGCTCTAATTTAGGCGTTAACCTACCTTTAAGCCGATCCATCTTTACAGATCTATGTGTAGCAACCAATCTACTATGTGGGGCGTTTACAACTTGCTTCAACCCCTTTTCTAGATCAAGCCAAAGTGACTCAAACTGCGCTAACCAAAGCAGTAAAAACTGTGAATGAGGCTGTTTCACAGCTTTCATTTGATGCTGGGTCTTTTCTGCCAACGAAAAGCGCCATAAAGGATATTCTTCATCAATAGACTGATTCATCTTTTGAAAATCAGATGCTAAGTCGATTTTTGTTGGTAATACCTCGAATGAAAATGACTGTCTATAGGTTTCATTTTCAAATTGATATACAAGCTCTAATCGAAACCAGCCGATGTTATTAGCTGTATCAATGCTGGCCCTTAAAGAGTGAGTACGTTCGCTATAATGAAACGAGTCTTCAATTTGTTTTAAGCGATGCTCTATAGTCGGCGCTTTGCCTTTAAATTCCTTGTTTAACCTTTCGTCAAACGTAAACTCAATATCATAGAGTTTGTTTTCAAAAAATACGGGGTGTATTTGATCAACTACTTGCTCATCACGCAGCTGTGCCTCACCATTTAGACTTAACGCTGGTGATAACAGTATCCGCGATTTCTCAGGATGTTTTCCTCTCGCTACTAGAGTCTTTTCTAGACGTTGTTGACTGCCCTTTACATTTTTTGACCATACTGCAAAAGTGTAATGTTCAGCTTTGAGCGCGGCAAGCTCTGGCATAATAATTCCTTAACTCAAGGCCAGAAACTAGTGAAGGTGTTGGCTTCAAGTCGATTCTTCATCCACTCAATTTTTTTACGTGAACGACATGGAATCTCGTCTTGTGTGTTTCTGAAAAAGTCTTTTTTTGTTTTTCCTTCAGCCCAAATTTCATTCAGATTGGACTCAAGTAGAACTACGAGAACTTCCAGTAAATTAGCTGGCTCACCTTTGTGTACTAACCTTAGTTTGTCGTCGTCTCCGTCAATCCTAGGCAAAACCTTAGTCATGAGGAAATCATCCCAAAC
>JAWUXT010000064.1:0-12159 GCA_034111205.1 Paraglaciecola sp.
AACCAATTCATCTGTGATGACTATCGTGCCATTGGGCAGGGCGAAGGCATTGGCTCCCAAAGTGTCAGATTGCCTGAATTGAATATCAAATTGGGTCGTAACATCAATTTTAGATATTATATCTCGCCACATATTTTGATAACTATTTTGGGTTTCATCATTCAGCGACCTGTAATTGACTGACATCTGTTTCTGCTAATAGTTGATTCGATAAATCAATAATGCGCAGACCGTCAGATGCCGTCATCAACACAGTAACGGGAATGCACTGAGACCTTCCGGCTGGATAAAATTCACCCATTACTTCTAAGGTGTTCATTAACTGATAGCCACATCAATATCGAAGGCGTTAGCCACTTCTTCGCCAATGGCACTGCTGGATTGAGCGTCTTTAGTTATAACGTTGTGAGCACCTGCTAACACTGTCACTTGCGTCGCTGAAGCATATAATCTGGCGGTTCGAATTTTTATCCAAGGCATGGCAAAACCTAAGCTGGCGACAATCACCACAAAGTTTGAACTTCGTAACCAAATCAATTGCTGATCACGATTGTAGGTTACCTTAGCGAGTTGAACATGTGAATGAATTTTAGACACCTAGCAAACTTTGGTCTTCCATCAAGCTTATTGATAGAATACGCGTAATCTATTTTGAATGAATAAGTCATGACCAATACACCATCAACCGTCGAATCCCCTTGTGTCCGAAATTGCTGTCTTGATGACCAAGATATGTGTTTGGGATGTTTTAGAATGTTAAATGAAATATTGATTTGGAGCACCGCGAGTTCAAAACAGCAGCTTGATATTGTACTGGCATGTAGCACTCGTAGGCAGCAAAAATCACAAAGCGAGTCGCGTTAATGCATATTACTTTAGCCCCGATGGAAGGGGTCGTTGATCACCTTATGCGGGATATGTTGACCCAAGTGGGTGGATTTGACTTGTGCGTGACTGAGTTTGTTAGGATTGTAGAGCAGCTCATGCCTAAACATGTGTTTTATAGGATATGCCCTGAATTAAATAATCAAGGTTTTACACCTAACGGTGTGCCTGTCAAAGTACAGTTGTTAGGTCAACACGCAGATTGGTTGGCAGAAAATGCTTATCGAGCCATTGAATTGGGATCCCATGGGGTTGATCTTAACTTTGGTTGTCCGGCTAAGACAGTTAACAAGAGCAAAGGTGGTGCAATACTTCTTCGCGAGCCTGAAACTATTTACAAAATAGTCAGTGCCGTGCGCCAAGCGGTGCCTAAAGAACACACTGTGAGTGCCAAAATGCGTTTGGGGTTTGATGATACGTCTTTGGCGATAGCCAATGCACAGGCCATTGCTGATGCAGGGGCTAACTCGTTGGTTATTCATGCCCGCACCAAAGTAGATGGTTATAAACCGCCTGCTTATTGGGACTGGATAGCGAAAATAAAACAACATGTGAATATTCCAATCGTCGCTAATGGTGAAATTTGGAATGCGCAAGACGCGGTAAATTGCCAACAGCAATCTGCTTGTGAAAATATTATGTTGGGCCGCGGTGCTTTGGCGATGCCTAATTTGGCTCAGGTGATAAAAAACACCCAGCAACATATGCCATGGGAGCAAGTAAAGGCTTTATTGGTGCAATATTCTGGTTACGAATTATTTGGGGACAAAGGGAAATATTATCCTAACCGGGTGAAACAATGGTTGGGTTATTTGAGTCGTCAATACCCACAAGCTGAGGATTTGTTTATGTGTATCCGTAGATTAAAAAGTGCGGACGAAATTTTGCAGCACATCCAATCCTAGTAAAATCCTATTATTGTTATAGGATAATGCATGGGCAACAAAGATTTCTGCGTATACCTACAATAACGACAGAAACTCAGGGAAAAATATGAAAATTTTAAACAATAAGCGACAGCTATTTAAATTAGCTGTTGTTACAAGCTTTTTTGCTTTGGTGGGGTGTTCTGACTCAGAAGAAGATAAGGCCAAAGGGCCTGCATTTCAAATCAATCAAAACCCTTTTCCAAGTACCTACAAACCCATTGTCAGCAAAAGTGTTTTAATTACTCATGCCACGGTTTTAGATGGCATCGGTGGTGTTTTTAATGACAGTTCGGTGTTGTTACAAGATGGCAAGATTGTTGCTGTCGGTAACGATTTATCTGTGCCGGATGATGGTGTGATTGTTGATGCTAAAGGTAAATGGGTTACCCCCGGTATTATTGATGTGCATAGTCATTTAGGGGTATATCCGGCTCCCGGCGGTACCGCTCATTCTGATGGTAACGAGGCAAGCAACCCTGTTACAGCTGAAGTATGGGCTGAACATTCTATTTGGCCTCAAGATGCTGGCTTTCAACGAGCCTTAGCGGGTGGCGTCACTGTGATGCAAATTTTACCAGGCTCTGCGAATTTAGTTGGCGGGCGAGGCGTAACCGTCAAAAACTTGCCTAGTGCAATCGTGCAAGATATGAAATTTCCTAATGCGCCTTACGGTATGAAAATGGCCTGCGGTGAAAACCCTAAAAGAGTATATGGTCAAAAAGGTGGACCTTCTACACGTATGGGTAATGTGGCTGGCTACAGACAAGCTTGGGCCGATGCACAAAACTACCAGCGCAGCTGGGATAAATATTATGCTGATCATGAAGCAGGTAAAAAAGACGTTAAAGTCCCTAAACGTGACCTAAAACTGGAAACTTTAGCCTTAGCATTAAAAGGCGAAATTCTAGTGCATATGCATTGTTATCGGGCTGATGATATGGGCACTATGCTGGATGTAATGAAAGAGTTTAATTACAAAATTACAGCGTTTCATCATGCGGTTGAGTCATACAAGATAGCTGACCAACTAGCAGAAGCTGGTGTGTGTTCGGCAATGTGGGCTGATTGGTGGGGCTTTAAGTTAGAAGCTTATGATGGAATTCAAGAAAATATACCGATGGTTCATGCAGCCAATGCCTGCGCGATAGTACATTCTGATAGTGATTTGGGTATTCAACGATTAAACCAAGAAGCAGCCAAAGCGTGGGCCAACGGTCGCCGTGCAGGTATCGACATTAGCCAAGCTGACGCATGGCAATGGTTATCCGCTAACCCTGCGAAATCGTTGGGTATATTTGAGCAAACGGGCTCATTGGAAAAGGGCAAAAATGCGGATGTGGTGATTTGGAGCGCTGATCCGTTTTCGACTTATGCTCAAGCAGAACACGTTTATTTAGACGGAGCATTAATCTATGACCGCAACGATCCCGCATCATGGCCTGTCAGTGATTTTGAGCTAGGACAACCCGGTGAAGGAGACAGCAAATGAACAAATTAATTAAATATTCATTACTTGGCAGTATGTTGTTGACTCAAGTCGTTGCTGCGAAGAACATCGCTATTGTGGGGGCTAAGGTGCATACCATGTCGTCTCAAGGCACTATTGATAATGCCACTGTGTTAATAAAAGACGGCAAGATCCAAAAAGTGATGCAAGGTGAGCCTGCAATAGCGGGATACGACATTATTGATGCCAAAGGCAAAGTTGTGACGCCAGGTTTAATTGGCGCAAGCACGTCGCTAGGATTAGTCGATGTGGGCTTTTCTGCAGGTACCAATGACAGTAATTCTAATTTGACCAGCATTTCTAAGACTGGCGCAGCATTCGATGTGTCCTATGCTATCAACTCGGATTCGTCATTAATGGCGATTGCACGGATTGAAGGGGTAACGTCTGCCGCTACCTCAATGGGGCGAACCGGGCAACTGTTTAACGGTCAAGGCGCGATGATTTCTTTAGGTGACGTCAGCGATCCAGTTATCCAAGCAAAAGCATTTATCAGCACTAGGGTAGGTAATAGTGGTGCCGACACAATGGGAGGCTCTCGAAGTGTACTTTGGGTTAGTCTAGAAAAAGCTCTTGCAGAAGCTAAGTTTGCGATTGGTAAATCGCTGACACCCAGTGATGAATGGCATGGTGAATTGAGTCGGGCGGATATTGCGGCATTAATACCTTTGGTTAAAGGTGAATTGCCACTTCTAGTTGATGCCCGCAGAGCGGCTGATATACGTCAGGTTATTGCTTTAAAACAACGTCAACCCCAATTGAATATTGTCATTACTTATGCAACTGAAGGTTGGCGAGTGGCTAAAGAGTTGGCAGATAATAATATCCCAGTGATCCTTGACCCCGAAGCAAACCTGCCTTTTGGGTTTGACCAGTTAGGTTCAACCCTTAAAAATGCAAGTAGATTAGCCGCTGCCGGTGTCAAAGTGAGTATTGGCATGGAAACCCATAATATTCGTCTGGCAAGGCAGCACGCAGGTAATGCGGTCGCCAATGGATTAAGTTGGGACCAAGGCCTGGCTGCTTTAACTATTAATGTGGCTAAGCTTTATGGTATCGATGATAAGTTGGGTAGCCTCGAAGCTGGGAAGTTAGCGGATGTAGTTATTTGGTCTGGTGATCCACTTGAGGTAACTGAGGCCGCGGAGATGGTATTGATAGCAGGTGAAAAAGTCGATATGCAGTCAAGGCAAAGTAAACTGAGAGACCGTTACTTAAAATTACAAACCAATAAACCAATGCAGTATGTTCGCCCTTAGATAAAGTTCGAACCACTCGATTTATAGACAATAAAAAACCGAGTTAACTAACTCGGTTTTTTTAATTTGTGTTTTTAAACACTAACATCAACCAAAGAGCCTACTCGCTGGTCTTGCGCCGGAGATGGCGACTGACTTTCTTGCACTGCAGGCGTTTCTAATGTGGCTTGTTGTTCAGCAACCTTGACCTGCTGTAGAGAGCCTGTTTGAGTGGGTGCAATCTGTGCGAGTGACCCCGCACCTGATGAACTTATTTCCATACTGTACTCCTATTCTAAACAGAATGATTTTCTAGCTAAGGGTAACATCTATTCTAGTTGGTTGTTTTTTATTCTGCTAGGGGAAAATATATCGCCTAGTCTTTTTTGCATATCTTTGGCTATGATAATTTGTGCTTCAGCAGTTGGGTGAATGCCATCTCGTTGCATCAAACTTTTATCTAAGGCAATGTTTTCTAAGAAAAAAGGAAGCATCGTTAGAGCATATTGTTCAGCTAGTTGTGCGTAACTCCCAGTAAACATTTGGGTGTATCTTTTCCCATAATTAGTCGGTATTTGCATTTGTTGTAATATGACTTTTACCTGACTTGCTTGCGATAATTGAATGATTTTCTCTAAATTGTTGCGCATTTTACTCACAGGGTGGCCTTGCAAACCATCGTTGCCACCTAGTTCAACAAAAATATGTGTTGGACTATGTTGTTTTAACAATCTTGGTAATCTAGCAAGGGCTCCGTCTGTGGTTTCTCCGCTAATCGCAGCATTAATAATAATAATATCTTTGTTTTGCCACGCATCTTGTAACAAACTTACCCAGCCTTGCTCTTGCTTTAAACCATAGGCAGCACTTAGGCTATCACCTAAGATAAGTAATTTGGTTTCTTTAGCCTGTAACTGATCTGAAATCAGTAATAAGGGTATAAGGATCAATAATATATATATTTTACTTCGTAACGAATTGGTATTAAGAAACAGCACTATGACTCCAACAACTATGATTAAGACAAACGGTATTAGTAAAACAGTTACTACGACGCAAGGTCAATTACAGATCCTCAAGCCAATTAGCTTTGAAGTCAAGGCGGGTGAGTCGATTGCCATAGTTGGTGCGTCAGGCTCAGGTAAATCCACTTTGCTTAGCTTGTTGGCGGGACTCGATGAGGTGAGTGAGGGAGAAATATTTATAGATGGTCAAGCCATGCAAAACATGGATGAGGAACAGCGAGCCCAATTAAGAGGCGCGAAAGTGGGCTTTATTTTTCAAAGTTTTATGTTGGTTCAAAGTTTAACGGCATTAGAAAATATTATGTTACCAGCCGAGATAGCTGGTCACCACGATGCGAAAAAAAGAGCCTTAGACATTTTAGAGCTGGTGGGGCTAGATCACAGAGCAAGCCACTATCCCAATCAATTATCTGGTGGAGAACAACAACGGGTGGCGATAGCTCGAGCGTTTATTTCCAAGCCTAAAATTTTATTTGCAGATGAGCCCACTGGTAATTTGGATGCAGACAACAGTGACAAAATTGAAAAGTTATTGTTCGAGTTAAACCAAAATTCTCATACTACTTTGGTATTGGTGACTCATGACCCTGTGTTGGCAGGTAAATGCCAGCGTCAATTACACATGCAAGCGGGTGAATTAACAGAGGTTTTCCCAACCCCTCCTAGTGAGCAAGCTGCTCGAAAAGTGGGTTAGTAATATGACTAATTATACTTTGAGTTTAGCCTGGCGACTGTTTCGTCATGAAACTAAGCGAGGCGAGTTAACCATTATACTGCTGGCGATAATTTTATCGGTTGCATCTGTGTTATCCCTGTCGCTATTCAGTGAAAGGCTTAAATATGCATTAACAGAAAAAAGTGCCGAGTTTATTGCCGCTGATAGGGTGCTTGAATCCAATAAACCTGTTGACCTTGCTTGGATTGAAAAAGCTCAAAAAATGGGGTTAAACACAGCCCACCAGACTTATGCCCGCTCAATGGTGTTTGCCAATGAACAGATGGACTTAGTCGATTTAAGAGCTGCGGATACAGGTTATCCCTTAAAAGGTACAGTCAAAGTAGCAGATGAACCTTTTGTCCAAGGTGTTGCGATAGACCGATTACCTGCATCAGGAGAGGCTTGGATAGAATCTCAATTATTTCAAACCCTAGCGATTAATGTGGGCGACAATATTGAAGTGGGTGACAAAATATTTAGAGTCACTAAGGTTTTGACTGAAGTGCCTGATGCTGGTTTTAGCGTATTTGGTGGGGATCCTAAAGTATTGATTTCAAAAATGGATTTAGCTGCAACTAAGGTTGAAGGTCCAGGTAGTAGGATTGATTACAGCTATTTTTTTACCGGTGATAGCGGTGATTTAGATGATTATTACGATTGGCTTGAACCACAACTCGATAATGAAATTCATGATTGGGACTCTGTTGAAGACGACGAGTCGGGCATTGGCCGAGCGGTGGGTAGGGCGGGGCAATACTTTTTATTAGCAAGTTTGTTAGCCATTGTTTTGGCTGCTGTTTCTATAGCCGTGGCAGCGCAAAGGTACAGCATGCGTCATTATGACCCCGTCGCGATTATGAAAACCCTAGGTGCACCAAAAAAAATGGTGCAACAAATTTATCTATTACAAATTTTATTTATTACCGCATTGGGGATCACCATTGGTGTGATATTGGGCTTTATGATTCAGCAGTTGGTCGTTGCGGCTATTGCTGGCAAAGTCGACGTGTCGGTTGATGTGTGGCATTGGCGGCCACTTATTATCTCTATCTTTACCGGTACTGTGTGTGCGGTATTGTTTTCTTTATATCCTTTAATGAAACTATTTTCAGTATCGCCACTACGTGTATTACGCCGCGACTTAGGTGCAAATTTAAGTTCTAGGTTGATCCAGTTTGTGGCTTCAGGTGGGGCTATATTTTTGTTGATGTGGGCCTATAGCCAAAATATTAAGGTCAGCGCTATCTTGTTTATTTCAGGCATTATTTTGGTCGTTAGTTTGTTGGGTGTGACCTACGGATTGATTTGGATAGGGCGTAAATTCGGTCAAGGTAAAATGGGTGCTTGGCAGCTGGCTTGGGCAAGAATTCATCGCCGAGCAATGGATAATAGCGTGCAGTTGATTAGTTTTGCCGTCACAATTATGTTGCTGTTGATTGTATTAGTAATGCGTAACGACATGGTACAACAATGGCAAAGCCAGTTGCCCCAAGGTACTCCTAACTATTTCTTAGTTAATATTAGTCAAGCGCAGCAACCTAATTTGCAACAACATTTCGTCACTAATCAAGTTGAAATAGATAAGTTTTATCCTGTTGTTCGTGGCCGGTTTGTTGCGATTAACGATGAAAAAGTGCGCACTGCGGTATCCAAAGAAGATCCAGACGAACAAAGTAATGGCCGTGATGGTCTAGGCAGAGAAGCGAATTTAACGTGGAGCAATACACTGCAAAAGGGCAGCGAGGTCATAGCTGGGAAATGGTTGGGTGAAAACAATAATAGCGACACCGCAGCACAAAGACCTTATGAAGTGTCGATTGAAGAAGGTATTGCAGAGCGAATGCAATTGGGCTTAGGCGATAAATTAACCTTTAATATTGGCAGTGAAATTGTTGAGCTAAACGTGACCAGCATTAGGAATGTAAACTGGCAATCAATGCAGCCCAATTTCTTCTTTGTGATTGAACCACGTGCGCTACAAAACTTTATCCCCACCTATATTTCTAGTTTTAATTTACCCACTGAGCGTAAAGCTGATATCACTAAATTGATGCAGCCTTATGCAAACGTCACTTTGATTGATGTGGATGCACGCATTAATCAACTACGGAATATCGTGGACCAAGTTTCGATGGCCGTTGAGTTTATATTGATCTTGGTCCTAGCTGCAGGCGCATTGGTGTTGATTGCCCAAGTACAGGCTAGTATGGATGAACGTCAACAAGAATTAGCTATTTTGCGCACCCTTGGTGCCAAAGGCAGATTAATTAGAGCCAGTGTAGTCTTTGAATTTATTATCATTGGATCCGTGGCAGGTATTATGGCCGCGGCGGCGAATGAATTCAGTTTGTATATGTTACAGACCCAAATATTTCAAATGCCTGCTAGTTTGCATTTAGAGTATTGGATTATTGCTCCGGTAGCGGGTGCGCTGGTGGTGGGTATTCTTGGGGCTTTAGGCTGCTGGCGACTGTTGTCACTCAATACTAGCCAATTGTTACGTCAGATGGTCTAACTCTAGAAACTATTAGGCTGACCCTTTGAGGTGTCAGCCTAATAGTTTTAATTGCTTACTTGCTTAAATATAGGCCGTTATTTTTTACGTAAACAGTCAAAAGCTTGGGATATTTTAGGGTATTTAAATTCATAGCCACTTTCTTGTAGGCGCTTAGGCACGACTCTTTGACCATAGATCACTAAATCAGCCATTTCTCCCATCATCATTCTTAACACAAATTCAGGCACTTTAAATATACAAGGCCGCGATAGGGATGAGGCAAGTTCACGACTAAATTCTAGATTGGTAACAGGATTGGGTGCAGTAAAATTATAAACACCTTCACAACTCTCATTTTTTATTAAATGTGCCATGCCTTGCAGCATATCTTCAAGGTGTATCCAAGACATATATTGGCTACCGTCACCAATTGGTCCACCTAAACCTAGTTTAAAAGGCAATAGCATTTTTTGTAATGCACCGCCTCTTTTGGTGATGACTACGCCAGTACGGACAATACATACTCGGGTTTTATCTGATTCTGCTTGTCGGGCTAAAAACTCCCAGCGATCACAAAGTTGATGACTGAATTCATCGTGAGGAGTTGAAAAGTCTTCATCGATGATTTGCTCACCTTGACGTCCATAAAATCCTATTGCTGAACCACTTATTAGTAGCTTAGGTGGATTTCTTCCTGCGTTAATAAGTGCCACTATATCTTCTGTGATTGACCATCGACTTTGTTCAATTTTACTTTTTTGTTCATCGGTCCATTTTTTGTCTGCAATGGGTTCACCGGCTAGATTGATCACTACCTCATAATCGTCTAGGTTGCTAAGGTGTGTGAGCGTAGACAAAAAGTGAATTTTATGCCCAAGTATTTGCTCAGCCATGGCTACATTTCGAGTATAAACCGACACGTCGCAAGGACGTAAAATAGGGATAAGGTTTGAACCAATTAAGCCTGAACCACCAGTGATAAGTATTTTCATAACGTCCTCAGAATACAATTAGGTTTTACTGCATGATAAGCATAAAGATACAGAATCGGCGAACCGCAGGGCGTGGGGTTTATCCACTTCTGCTTCAGCATAGTTGACCCTCGGGTGTTCTGCTGCAATAGCAAGTACATCAGCGGTGAGTTTTTCAAGTAAAGAAAATCGATTGTTTTCAACCAATTTAATAATTCTTTTAGTGATGGTTTTGTAATTTAGGGCATCGTCCATTTCATCTGAATCTGTTGCCTGATCAGCGCGATATTGTATTTTAACGTTGATGACGACATCCTGCATATTGACAATTTCGTCGTCGTTAATGCCAATAAAAGTGCGTAAACGTAAGTTTTTAATCCTGATAGTGGCTGGGTTTAACTTCATACTTGTCCTAGGGTCTGTTGGGCTTTCATAAGTATCCTCGACTGAGGTCATTTATTTGTACATCAAGGTGCTCATGCTGAAGTTTAGCTATTCTAAACAATATATAAGCAGCCAAGGTAACCGAATAAATACCCCAGTCCAAAGGGATTTCTTCAAAACACTCTCACTCGGGATTAAATGCAGCTTAACTACATGAGCAAACTTCACTGATTTTGCCTTGATTGAGAACATTTGGAAGATTTTTTTTACGTTTAAAGGTCCAATTCAACCTACATTTTTATGTAGCGCTATAAAATAGCATATAGATCTGCTAGTTTGCTCTCAAGATATTCGTTCAGAAACCTCATATGCAAATCAAATCTCAAACATGCGTCAAGACATTGCTAATAATGGCATCAATAGTGATTATATTAGCCGGTGTTAAAGCTGCTAGCGCGATAGTGGTACCTTTTTTACTGTCAGTGTTTATTGCTATGGCTTGCAGCCCTATCATTACTTGGGCAAACCAATATAAGTTGCCCAGAGCCATAGCCGTTGTATTGGTAATACTGATTATAGTGGTATTTGGATTGATTTTGGCTACATTAGTGGGTCAATCAATGAATGAGTTTAGTCAAAATGCACCCAAATATAGAGAACAATTGGTCGAAGAGTTTGCTTGGGTGATCGGTCAGTTAGATAAGGTCAATATTATTGTCAACAAAGAAGCCTTGATTTCTTATCTGGACCCCGGTGCTGCAATGAATATGGCAACTAACTTGTTATCGAGTTTAGGCGGTGTGTTGACAAACTTTTTACTGATATTGCTCATCGTGGTGTTTATGTTGTTTGAGGCGGAATCAGTACCCAAGAAAATTCATATCGCTCTTGATGATCCCAACATGAAAATACAACAAATTGATAAATTTTTACTGTCAGTGAAAAACTACTTGGCGATTAAAACCCTGGTTAGTTTAGGCACCGGACTTATCATTGGCATCTGGTTGTATGTACTGGGTGTTGATCACTTTTTACTTTGGGCCGTTCTAGCCTTTTTATTTAATTATATACCCAACATCGGCTCTATCATTGCCGCAGTACCTGCTGTGTTATTAGCTTTTGTACAATTGGGCCCTGCTACTGCGGGTTTTACCGCATTGGGCTTTGTGGTGTCGAATATGGTGATGGGTAATGTTATCGAGCCACGTTATATGGGGCGCGGCTTAGGTTTATCTACCTTAGTGGTGTTTTTATCTTTAATTTTCTGGGGGTGGTTGTTAGGCACGGTAGGTATGTTGTTGTCAGTACCCCTTACTATGATTGTTAAGATAGCCTTGGAGTCCAGTCCAGATACTCGTTGGGTCGCGTTATTATTAGCCAGTGATAGTGATGAACCGGTGATCCATGAGACTGAGGCTTTGGCTGATAGTAAAGAACAATAGCTTAAAGCTAAGAAGGGAAAAGGACTCAGTGATGTTCGTTAATATTTAGCTACCTGACTAGATTGATAATGAGTACAAATTTGAAAAAAGTGTATTAGTCGCCATTCTCTGATTCAGATTGGTCTTATTAATGTCAGTTTCAAGGTCGGTTTGTGATTGACGATGTTGTTAAAGCAATATTTTCAAACAAAACCCGCTCAATATTTATTTAATCTTTTGTCTACTATTAGTTACTTTAACAATGGAAAGTGTAAAAAATACTGAGGTTTAGTGAAGGCAGGAATTGCGTCAATTTTAGTGCTGAAGTTAAGTAAGAGCGGTTATAGGTTATCGTCATTAGGATGGTTCACAATGTCAGACTCAACTATTATTTCAATTTCTTGCTGAATGTCTATAATTTCATCTTCTTTCAAACTTAACATAAATGCGCTGGGCAATACGTTGATTCCTATTTTTTCTCCCAACTTGACTACAAACGGTAAAGTGATGGGCGAAAAAGGTAAGACCGCAAGCACGCCTAATCCTAGACCACGAATAACATCAACAAACTGTTTATTCGCTTC
>JAWUXT010000065.1:0-13401 GCA_034111205.1 Paraglaciecola sp.
TTTCGAACTTGATAACGGTTACGACGGTTATTTCAATGCATCTGTCAGCTACACAGGTGACCGTTTAGCCGGAATGTCTATGGATGCTTATGTTACCGAAGACGCGACACAATTGATCTACGGTACTGGCTCAGGCTTACCTATTCAAAATGAAGCGGCAACGTATGACGGTTCTTCATTTTTAAACTCGAATGGCGATGTTTTCCAAGGTGGACGTTACATTCAAGAAAGCTATGCGATTACTAATGTATCTGTTGGCATCACCAAAGACGACTGGAAAGCTGAGCTATATATAGATAACCTGACTGACGAAAGTGCTGTGCTTTATATTGATACACAGCAATTTACGCCAAAGGTTGTGACTAACCGTCCTCGCACATTAGGATTGAGACTATCTTACGATTTCTATTAGACACATTGTTTAGAGTGATTACAGAGGTCAGTCCTGACTTACCTTTGTCATCAACTTAAACAGTTCTGCGATGATTCTGCACCTGTGCATTTTATCTACACATAAAAACTAATTAATTAAATAAATAAAAGCGTCAACTCAAATAATATGCATAGCTAAATAATCTCGTTTAGCTATGCATATAAGGAGTAGTTGCTGGTTTAACTGTAACTATTTTTTGGTTTTTTTTGATTTACCATAAAAATAGTAACGTTTTTTTGCCTTAACATGAGTAGGTTGGCTTATCACTATGCCCAAGTATGGTCTATTGAAAAACATGAATCCGGTCACATCCCTTATATCTATGGCCCTAGTAATAATGTTTTTGTTAGCCGGTATATTTTTTACTGAAGGCTCAGCACTACTTTTTCATACTATTTCAAACTGGATATTAGATTATCTAAAATGGTATTACATAGGCATAGTCACTTCGATTTTATTCTTCTGTATATGGTTATCCTTCAGTCGCCATGGCAAATTGCGCCTTGGTGACGATGATTCACGCCCGGAATACGGTAATTTCGCCTGGTTTTCTATGCTGTTTAGCGCTGGTATGGGCATAGGCCTGATGTTCTGGTCTATCGCTGAGCCAATCACCCACTTTCAAAGTAATCCTTTTGTAGAGCAAGGGCTTACCCCAGAGGCCGCGCAAGTAGCCATGCGCTTAACTTTTTTTCATTGGGGCCTACATCCTTGGGCGATTTACGTAGTTGTAGGGCTATCGCTATCCTACTTTAGTTATCGTAAAAAATTACCTCTGACTATACGCTCTTCGCTATATCCGCTGATTGGCAATAAAATATATGGCCCAATCGGTCACACCGTAGATATTCTGGCGGTATTTGGCACTATATTTGGCGTTGCAACATCTCTTGGCTTAGGTGTCACCCAAATGAATACCGGGCTTAACCTTATGTTTGGCATGGATATATCTCTGGGTAACCAGATATTACTCATTGGCGTAATATCAAGTATCGCTACGCTATCTGTGGTATCGGGCGTGGGTCGCGGCGTCAAGATCCTATCTGAAGTCAATATGTGGTTAAGTGCAGGCATACTGGTATTTTTACTCTGTTTCGGCCCCACTCGATTTTTGTTGGGTAGTTTGATACAAAATATCGGCGACTACTTGAGTAACCTGTTGTCATTGAGCACGTGGACCGACTCCTATACCGACAGCAAATGGCAATCATCTTGGACTGCTTTTTATTGGGGATGGTGGATGGCCTGGGCTCCTTTTGTAGGTATGTTTATCGCACGAGTGTCTAAGGGGCGTACCATTCGAGAGTTTATTATCGGTGTATTACTGGTGCCAAGTTTACTAGGTTTTATCTGGCTAACCTTATTTGGTAGTACCGCACTGTACTTGGAACTATTCCATCAGATTACTAATTCAAGTGGTGAGTTAGTAGCCGTTGTTGGTCAGGCAGGGGTAGTTGACGCAGTTAATTCCGATATCACGGCCGCTCTATATGTAACCCTGGAAAACCTTGATAATGGTTTTTTCGGTACCCTTGCGGCCTTTACTGCCACCTTATTAATTTCCACTTATTTCATCACCTCCTCTGATTCAGGCACCTTGGTCATTACCACTATTTTATCTATGGGTGACGAAAACCCACCACTTGGACACCGAGTCCTCTGGGGTTTAGGTGAAGGTGCCGTGGCTGCAATCTTATTGCTCGTTGGCGGACTTGCTGCTTTACAAACAGCGGCCATTATTGTTGCCCTACCGTTTTCGATGGTCATGATCATTATGATGTGGGGCTTAGTCAAAGCCTTACGTCAGGAGAACCAATATCATCCACAGCTTATACAAGAGCAATACAGGGAGACTTTTACGAGTCAAATCCTGACAGAAAAAGTTGTGCCTGATACTGAACTAAATTAAAAAGGACAGAGATTGACTTAAGGCCTCAGCTATTTTTGATTCAGCTGTTAATGTCTTTTAAATATACCATGCTGTCTTATTTAGGCTGTTTATTGTCTTTATTAGAAATGCGCTACTGCAATACAAAACGTTAAATAATCGCCAGTAATTTGCGTTTTTAGTTAACTTAATAGAGAAAACCATGATCAGTGTGTTTGATATGTTTAGTATAGGTATTGGCCCCTCCAGTTCGCATACAGTTGGACCCATGCGTGCTGGCAGAGAGTTTTGTCTGCAACTTAAAGAACAAGGACTATTTGAGCAAACAGATGAGCTAAAAATAGAACTATTTGGCTCTCTGGGACAAACGGGTAAAGGCCATGGCACCGGAAAAGCCGTGATTTTAGGATTACAGGGTCTCACACCAGAATCCATAGATATAAACTTAGTAGATGCACTATTACTCAAAGTAGATGATAAGCAAACACTAGACTTAAACGGTGAAAAAGCGATCAACTTTGCTCGAGAAGGATCCATAGTGTTTCATCGACGTAAAACTTTGCCCTTACATGCAAATGGGCTGACATTTCATGCCTTAAGTGGGAAAAAAATCATTGCAAGTCAAAGTTATTATTCCATTGGCGGTGGTTTTATTCTTCGAGAAGAAGATTTTCATAAGGAAAAAGTCAGCGCACTACAACACGACATACAGCCAGTGCCCTATTCATTTTCTTCCGCCGAGGAATTACTCGGTTTATGTAAAGAGCATGGCTTATGTATTAGTTCATTAATGTTAAAGAATGAGCAAGTATTTCAGACTCAAACCGAAATTAAACAAAAACTTTGCCACATATGGCAAGTAATGCAAGAGTGTGTTCAAAATGGAATTAAAAACGAAGGTATACTACCCGGTGGATTAAAGGTTACACGCCGCGCACCTAAACTTTACCGTCGCTTGCAAAACGAAAATAGCACCGATCCAATGCAAGCCATGGATTGGGTCAACCTATTTGCCCTAGCTGTGAATGAAGAAAACGCGGCGGGCGGAAAAGTGGTCACCGCCCCGACTAATGGTGCTGCAGGTATCATCCCAGCGGTGTTGCATTACTTTGACAAATTTGTGCGCCCAGTAGATGAAGACATAGTGTCACGGTATTTTTTGACTGCCGCCGCCATTGGCATTTTATACAAAAAAAATGCTTCTATCTCAGGAGCTGAAGTCGGGTGTCAAGGGGAAGTGGGTGTAGCTTGCTCTATGGCTGCAGGCGCGCTCACTGAAATACTAGGAGGTACAGTTAACGAAGTAGAAAACGCAGCAGAAATAGGCATGGAACATAATCTAGGTTTGACGTGCGATCCTGTGGGTGGTCTGGTGCAGGTGCCATGTATAGAGCGAAATGCAATGGGTTCAATTAAAGCTATTAACGCCTCAAGACTAGCCTTACGCGGTAGCGGTGATCACAAGGTATCACTGGACAAGGTGATCAAAACCATGTGGGAAACGGGTAATGACATGAAATCCAAATACAAAGAAACTGCCCGAGGTGGACTGGCCGTGAATATTATTGAGTGTTGAAAGCTATTTAACAAAGTTCCCCTTCCCCCCAATAAAAGGCTAACAGGCACTCCCTGCTTTATTGGAGAGGGGAATAGAAAGTGCCAAAAAATCGAAGCGTCTCAACGCGTTAATTTTATTACTTTAAGCGTTATACCAATCCAGTCACTACCTTTTTTAAAACGCATAAAAAAACCCCACTATTTAAGTGGGGTTTTTAGCGGGGGTTTCCGTTTTAATATTCAGATTATTAAGCGTCTTCTTTTTTTACCTTTTCATCAGCTTCTACTGGCTTTGACAATAACAATTCTCTTAAACGCTTATCAAGATCTTTAGCCATATCAGGGTGTTCTTTTAAGTAACCAATTGAATTTGCTTTACCTTGACCTATTCGCTCACCATTGCAACTATACCAAGCGCCGGCTTTTTCAACCATTTTATGGGTGACACCTAAATCAATGAGTTCTCCGAGGCTGTTAATACCTTCGCCATACATGATTTGAAACTCAGCTTGCTTGAAAGGCGGGGCAATTTTATTCTTTACCACTTTTACGCGGGTTTCATTACCGACTATCTCATCGCCGGATTTAACCGCACCAATGCGGCGAATGTCTAAACGTACCGAAGCATAAAACTTCAAGGCGTTACCGCCAGTAGTCGTTTCAGGACTTCCAAACATAACCCCAATTTTCATTCGAATTTGGTTAATGAAAATAAGCATAGTGGTCGAATTTTTTCAGTTACCCGTTAGCTTACGCATAGCTTGGCTCATCATTCTGGCGGCAAGACCCATGTGTGAATCACCGATGTCGCCTTCAATTTCAGCTTTAGGCGTCAGCGCTGCAACCGAATCCACTACTATTACATCGACGGCACCAGAGCGGGTTAACATGTCGCAAATTTCTAGTGCTTGTTCACCGGTATCAGGTTGCGACACTAAAAGCTCGTTGACATCGACACCCAATTTTTTGGCGTAAATTGGGTCAAGGGCATGCTCAGCATCAATAAAAGCACACACTTTACCGTTACGCTGTGCTTCGGCAATGACTTCAAGAGTCAGGGTAGTTTTACCACTGGATTCTGGTCCGTATATTTCAACGATACGTCCTAAGGGTAAGCCACCAGCACCGAGAGCTATATCTAAACCAAGAGAGCCCGTTGAAATAGTTTCAACGTCCATGGTTTTGTTGTCGCCCAGCTTCATTATAGAGCCTTTACCGAATTGTTTTTCGATTTGACCTAAGGCAGCAGTTAACGCTCTGGTTTTGTTGTCATCCATCAGAATGTCCTTGTGATTAAAGCGTGTTGAAGATTTGTTCTTCAACACTAATATGATTCAGTAATAGGTTTCGAAGTATACTGTATGGTTATACAGTTACAAGTGAAATGTAGAAATAATTTTTAGGGCGCTTGGTCATTTTTTTCATCATTGTTTATTTTTTCAACAACATTAATGTATTTGATAAAGCAAACTCAATAGCTTTTATTCTAACAGCTTGCCTGTTTCCCGTAATCAGAAGTTTTTGACTGATGCTCTGCCCGTTAATATAAAAACCAAACCAGACGGTGCCTACCGGCTTATTGGGTGTGCCGCCGTCGGGGCCTGCAACACCACTAATAGCAATAGCCACTTCAGCATTGGCGTTTTTTGCAGCACCTTCAGCCATTTCTTCGACGGTTTGTGCCGACACGGCTCCATGCTGAATTAAAGTATCCTCACTTACCCCTAATAGTTCTTGTTTAGCGTCATTTGAATAGGTGATAAAACCTTTTTTAAACCATGCTGAGCTTCCAGAAATACTTGTGATGGCGTATCCTACCCCACCTCCTGTGCATGATTCAGCACAAGAGATTTGCCAACCTTTAGCAGAAAGTGTATTTCCTAAACGTTGCGCTAATTGGGTAATGTCTTCAGTCATATGGGCAACCTAAATATGTGATATCTAATGATGAATATGTCACGCCAGCCATCAGATAAAAAGAATAAAGTAATCTCTATTATGCCATCGAACAATTTTTCAGAGCAAACACCCATTAGCCCCGCGCTGCAAACTCACACACCTATGATGCAGCAATATTTAAAGATAAAGGCTGAACATCCAGACATATTACTATTTTATCGCATGGGTGATTTTTATGAGCTGTTTTTTGATGACGCCAAGAAAGCGTCAGAATTACTCGATATATCTTTAACCGCTAGAGGTAAATCAGGCGGCAATGCGATCCCTATGGCTGGAGTCCCCTATCATGCAGTGGAAAATTACCTCGCTCGTTTGGTTAAAATGGGGCAGTCGGTGGCCATTGTCGAACAAGTGGGCGATCCTGCAACAAGCAAAGGCCCAGTAGACAGAAAAGTCCAACGTATTGTCACCCCAGGCACTGTCTCGGATGAAGCATTGTTAGAAGATAAGCAAGACAGCATTTTAGCCGCGGTAGTCAGTGTCAAACAACAAAACAATGTTTACTTTGGTTACGCCACATTAGATGTCACCACGGGTCGTTTTACACTGTGTGAACCTAAAGATGCTGAAGCACTGGCAGCTGAAATTCAGCGCACCAATCCAGTAGAATTATTGTATCCAGAAGATTTTGCTTTCCAACATATTATTGAACAACGCAAAGGATTGAGACGCCGTCCACAGTGGGAGTTTGATTTTGACACTGCCACTAAGCAGTTAAATCAACAGTTTGGTACTAAAGAGCTAACTGGATTTGGTGTTACAGCCAACAAAATAGGGTTGTGCGCGGCAGGTTGCGTGATGCAATATGTTAAAGACACACAAAGAAGTGCCCTGCCCCATATTCGTAATATCGTGCTCGAGACAGAATCCGATACAGTATTGATGGATGCTGCCACTAGACGCAATTTAGAATTAACTCAAAACCTATCAGGTGGTAAAGAACACACGCTTGCCAGTGTCTTAGACAATGCTGCAACGCCTATGGGTAGTAGGTTATTGCAACGCTGGCTCCATCGCCCTTTAACCAATGTAAGCATACTTAAGCAACGTCAATTAAATATTAAATCACTTATTAATAGTGATTATCCGCAATTACAAAGCCATCTCAAACAAGTAGGAGACATGCAGCGAGTATTGGCCCGCTTAGCACTTCGCTCAGCAAGACCCAGAGATTTTGTCAGGCTCAGACAAGCTTTTATGTTGTTGCCTGATATTCAAGGTTTTGTCACCGACCAATCGGCAGAGTCTGCCAACGCTGGCTTGATGCAATTGGCAAATGACATCAGTCAGTTCCCTAGTTTTGCAGATTTACTCAACAACGCGATACAAGAAGCCCCCCCTGTTTTAATTCGTGATGGCGGAGTCATAAAAACTGGCTATAACCCAGAGCTTGATGAACTTCGCGCCTTGTCCAAAGGGGCCACCGATTATTTAGATGAATTAGAACAGCGCGAAAAAGACCGTACCGGCATTTCTACTCTAAAGGTCGGATATAACCGAGTGCATGGATATTTTATCGAGGTTAGCCGTAGTTACGCCGACAAAGTACCCGCTGATTATGTTCGTCGCCAAACCCTAAAAAATAATGAACGCTATATCATTCAGGAATTAAAAGAGCACGAAGACAAAGTGCTCACCAGTCAAAGTAAATCATTGGCCTTAGAAAAGCGCCTCTACGACGAACTGTTCGATATATTAATGCCTGAATTAGCGAATTTGATGCAAAGCGCTGATGCCATAGCCGAACTCGATGTGCTGACTAATTTAGCCGAACGAGCCGAAACGTTAAATTACCATTGCCCTGAACTCAGCGAAAAGAGTGGAATTCACTTCGATCAAGGTCGCCATCCCGTAGTCGAGCATGTAATGAAGACCCCCTTTATAGCCAACCCTATTGCAGTCAATCCCCACAGACGTATGTTGGTAATAACTGGCCCTAACATGGGGGGTAAGTCAACCTATATGCGCCAAACTGCATTAATAGTGTTGATGGCATATATTGGTAGTTTTATACCGGCTGAAAATGCACAAATAGGCCCTATCGACCGAATATTTACTCGTATTGGTGCATCCGATGATTTAGCATCAGGTCGTTCGACCTTTATGGTAGAAATGACCGAAACCGCTAATATCCTAAATAATGCCACATCCAATAGCTTAGTGTTAATGGACGAAATAGGCCGTGGTACTAGTACCTATGATGGCTTATCACTGGCATGGGCCTGTGCTGAATACCTGGCGATCAACCTTCAGTCTTATACATTATTCGCCACTCATTACTTTGAACTGACGCAATTAGCCGAAGATATGCCTGAACTGGCTAATGTACACCTAGATGCGGTGGAGCACGAAGAAGCGATCCGTTTTATGCATGCGGTACAAGAAGGCGCCGCCAACAAAAGTTACGGCTTACAGGTAGCTCAACTAGCCGGGGTGCCTAGAAGTGTAATTCAGCAAGCAAAACGTAAATTAGCAGAGTTAGAAAGCCAACCAGTATCTAACAATCAGCCATCTTTTAGGCAAGAGCAACAACTCAACCTACTTACTTCTGTAGATGAGTTGCGCCTGAGTCTAAACCAAATTAATCCAGACGATTTAACCCCTAAACAGGCGTTAGAATATTTATATCAACTAAAAACCTTGGCTGCGGAAAATTAAACATCAACATCAACGCCATCACATTAACCAAAGGATACACTGTGGAATTACCAGCAATTGTGACACTTATAGCTTTATTGGAATATTTATTTTTTGCCTTCAAAGTCGGTTTTAGTCGGGAAAAATATAACGTGCTAGCGCCTGCTGTGTCAGGCAACCCTATATGGGAAAGGCTGTACCGCGTTCAACTCAACACCCTTGAACAATTAATCGTATTTTTACCTTCGTTGTGGATTTTTTCATATTTGGTCAGTCCCTCAATAGCTGCTGCAATTGGTATTCTATTTATAATCGGCCGACCTATTTACTATGTCAGTTATGTGAAAGACCCGCGCAGCAGAGCTCTGGGTTTTGCAATGGGGTTTCTCGCTAACATTGCTTTAATTTTAGGTGGTCTAGGCGCAGCGATAGTCGGCCTAATAGCATAATTAAGTTTCTACATAAGATATATACGAAATCAATATATCCTCTACTTAAGCCACCTCAAGATGCACATTTTGAGGTGGCTTGAATATTTAGCTTTTATTTAAGATTATTCTTTGTCTGAGATGGCATTTTTTAGTACAATGTTAACCCGTCCGGTAATGGTTTTTTTCTTGGTTTTTTAACAAGAAAACTCAAACCAAACTTTACAACGCTGATTCAATTTCAATTTCAATTCAAACGCCTTTATTAGGGTTATCATGACACATTATATTTTCGTCACAGGTGGTGTAGTTTCATCACTTGGAAAAGGTATTGCTGCAGCCTCGCTTGCTGCAATCCTAGAAGCTAGAGGCTTAAACGTCACTATGCTCAAGCTTGACCCTTATATCAACGTTGACCCAGGCACTATGAGCCCAATTCAGCACGGTGAAGTGTTTGTCACCGACGATGGTGCTGAAACAGATTTAGACTTAGGCCACTACGAACGTTTTATTCGTACTCGCATGACTAAACGTAATAACTTCACGACTGGGCGAGTATACGAAGAAGTGCTCAAGCGGGAGCGCCGAGGTGATTATTTAGGTGCCACCATTCAAGTTATTCCGCATATCACTAACGAAATTAAGCGCCGAATTATAGATGGTTCAGAAGGTGTAGATGTCGCAATAGTAGAAATTGGCGGTACTGTGGGTGACATTGAATCACAACCATTTATCGAAGCAATTCGTCAATTGGGTGTTGAAGTAGGGCGTAACCGAGCCATGTTTATGCATCTTACGTTAGTGCCTTACCTCGCTGTCTCGGCTGAAGTAAAAACCAAACCCACTCAACATTCGGTGAAAGAATTACGTTCAGTTGGCGTGCAACCCGATATTCTGGTGTGTCGCTCTGAAGTACCTTTGCCGTCTAATGAACGTCAAAAAATTGCACTTTTTACTAATGTCATAGACAAAGCCGTTATTTCACTAAGAGATGCTGACAGTATTTACAAAATTCCCGCCATGCTTAAAGCTCAAGGTTTAGATGAATTAGTGGTTGAACGTTTTGGTTTGGAATGCCCTGAAGCTGACCTGACCGAATGGGAACAAGTACTTTTTGCAGAATCGAATCCAACAGGTGAAGTCACCATAGGTATGGTGGGTAAATATGTTGAATTGCCAGACGCATACAAATCCGTTAACGAAGCCCTAAAACATGCCGGCTTAAAAAGTCGTTTAACAGTAAAGATTAGATACATTGACTCCCAAGATATCGAGAGCAAAGGCGAACATATATTAGAAGGCCTTGACGCCATATTGGTTCCCGGTGGTTTCGGTGAGCGTGGTATTGAAGGCAAAATCGCTGCTGCCAAATATGCACGTGAAAATCTGATACCGTACTTGGGTATTTGCTTAGGCATGCAAGTGGCGTTAATTGAGTATGCGCGAAATGTGGCGGGCATGGAAAATGCCAACAGTACAGAATTTGACCCTGACACGCCCTTCCCTGTTATTGGCCTGATTACCGAATGGTTGGATGCAGCAGGCACAACCGAGTCTCGAAGCGAAAGCTCGGATTTAGGTGGCACTATGCGTTTAGGTAGTCAGCTATGTCACTTACTTCCAGGTAGTAAAGTACATGATATGTATGGTGCTAGCGAAATATACGAACGTCATAGACACAGATACGAAGTGAATAATAACCTACGTGACAAAGTCGAAGCTGCGGGCTTAAAAGTCACAGGACTATCTGCTGACAAACGTTTAGTAGAAGTTATCGAAATTGCCGAACACCCTTGGTTTGTTGCCGGACAATTTCACCCAGAATTCAACTCAACTCCTCGCGACGGACACCCTCTTTTTACAGGGTTTGTTAAAGCCGCAGGCGAATATTTTAAAAATCACAATTAATAAAAGGCAACAACAATGTCAAAGATTAGCAAAATTATCGCTCGTGAAATCATGGACTCACGTGGTAACCCAACAGTAGAAGCAGATGTATATTTAGAATCGGGTGCTATGGGCAGAGCTGCGGCTCCATCGGGTGCTTCAACAGGTTCACGTGAAGCTTTAGAATTACGTGACGGCGACAAAAGTCGTTATTTAGGCAAAGGTGTATTAAAAGCTGTTGCTGCAATCAACAATGATATTCAAGCAGCCTTGTTGGGCAAAGACGCAGTTGATCAAGCTATCCTTGATAAAATCATGATTGATTTAGACGGTACTGAAAACAAAGAAAAATTTGGTGCTAATGCAATTTTAGCGGTATCACTAGCTGCAGCTAAGGCCGCCGCTATCCATAAAAAAATCCCTCTTTACCAACATATCTCAGAGTTAAACGGCACACCTGGCGTATACAGTATGCCAGTCCCTATGATGAACATTATCTATGGTGGCGAACATGCTGATAATAATGTTGATATTCAAGAGTTTATGGTACAGCCAGTTGGTGCGAAGAGCTTTAAAGAAGCCTTGCGTACCGGTGCTGAAATTTTCCATTCACTGAAAAAAGTATTAAGCGAAAAAGGCTTAAATACCGCGGTAGGTGATGAAGGTGGTTTTGCACCAAACCTTGGTTCTAATGAAGAAGCCTTGACTGTCATTATTGAAGCAGTTGAAAAGGCCGGCTACGTGATGGACAAAGACGTAACGTTGGCCATGGATTGCGCTGCATCAGAATTTTACGTAGACGGTAAATACGATCTCAAAGGCGAAGGCAAAGTGTTTGATTCTGAAGGTTTTGGTGATTTCCTTGCTGACCTATCTAGAAAGTACCCTATCATCTCTATTGAGGATGGCCTTGACGAAAGTGACTGGGATGGCTGGGCAAGTTTAACCCAGAAAATTGGCGACAAAGTACAATTAGTCGGTGATGACTTGTTCGTAACCAATACCAAAATACTTAAGCGCGGCATCGACAATGGTATCGGTAACTCGATCCTAATCAAATTCAACCAGATTGGTACCTTAACCGAAACCCTAGAGGCCATCCGTATGGCGCAGGCAGCTGGTTTCACCGTGGTTATCTCTCACCGTAGTGGTGAAACTGAAGATTCAACTATTGCTGATTTAGCCGTAGGTACTGCAGCAGGTCAAATCAAGACCGGTTCTTTATGTCGTTCTGATCGTGTTGCAAAGTACAACCAATTGTTACGTATTGAACAAGAGTTAGGTGACAGCGTCAGTTATAACGGCCGAAAAGAAATTAAAGGTCAATAAACCGTTTATTAATAGGTAATTGATAGATAATTGAATGTGTAGATAATAAAACTGCAAATTCAGTGCACATTTAATGATAGTGAGTATAAAATGGTCAGTTAACGCTGGCCATTTTGGTTTTAAGTACTTTTATAAAGATTTTTATCAACTCTTTATATGAGCAACCCCATTAGAAACTTTATTAGAATAATGTACACATAATTAACCATGCAAATTTCAAACTCTCAACAGGTAGATATTTTTTCTGATGATCAACGTCAGTTACATTATGCTGAACTGTGTAATGCCCTGTATGAACGAGAACTTGCTAGCCTATCCCAACAAAAAATCAGTGATGTCAGCTTATTACAACGCAAAATAGCCGGACTCAGACATCACATAAAGCGTGCCGCTTACAGTCTATTGCAACATCAATCGCCGTTACAAGTTGATGTACACAACGCCAGTTGGCAAGCTAAACAAGCCGCTAAATGTATGGCTAACAACTATGTCGCACAGAAAACCCAACAGTGGTTTTCTAATAATATTCAGATTGGTTGTAGTGTTGCGGTGCATGTTGAGCAGCTTGGCTGTGAACATATAGAGTTGGATTCAATTGATAGAATCGATTTAAGTGGTAATCGTCTGCATACCAATAAATTTGGCTGGTTCAATATTGATGGTGAATTTGCAGAAGATGTATACACAAAGGTAGGCGTGCTTAGCCTCAGATTACTTAAACCTTCAAAAGCAATTTTAACTGCTGCATGCTGTGGTCATAAATGGGATCACAAAGGCAAAGGTCAACAACGGGCAATTTCTTTGCGTGAATTACTGCTATCCCTATCGATAAATTGGAAGACCTTCCGTTAACTAACTATCGTAACTATCTAGTTAATTACTGCGCTATCCTACCTTCCTACATCTATGCAGGTCGCATATCGAGTTGTTCAACTGGTCGAAGTAATGTTTTTAAGAAATCCAATTTCTTCTGCAAAATCTGCAAGATAATTGGACAAATATGTTATCGGCGAAGCCGTAGCTTTTGCTCTACTCTCGACTCAAGGCTCGCCAAATTATGTTCTTCATCCAATTATTTCTGATATTTAGCAGGTCGTCACAATGTGCTCCTACCCAACCGGATGCAAACGCTTCAAATTAGTCAATCATACATCCATGATAATCGGCACCCAATCTCGACTTCCGTGTCGAGCTGTTCAACTGGGCGAAGCAGTGCTTCTAAGGAATCCAGTTTCACCCATGTAAATTGCCCTACGAAATTTACAGGATAATTGGCGAACATA
>JAWUXT010000066.1:0-13879 GCA_034111205.1 Paraglaciecola sp.
GCTAGGCGAAGTCATAGATGATGAGTTAGTGACACAAATAGAAGCGTGTCAGCAAGAAATGCTGATAATCGAAGACCAGTTACAACAAAGCACTGAAAATACTCAGCAAACTTTATCTATTCAAGACGATGCACAACTCAGATTAAAACATGTTGCCCAAAGTCAAATGCAGATAAGAGGTGAGTTACAAAGCATAGAAGCTCAGTTAGCCGCGTTAAATGCATTACAACAAACCAGTGATTTGGATACATCTTCACAACAATTTATTCAAAATCATCAACTCAGTAACCAATCTTGGTGGCAAACCTTAGATATTCAACATGGCTGGGAGGAGGCATTCGAAACCATTACCCAGCAATGGCAACGTGCCATTGTGTTGCCTAAAAATACTGATCAGGGCAGATTAGTCGAGTTGTCTGGTTCCGCTTGGTTGTTTCAAGATAGTTACACTGAGATCAACAGCCTCACAATTTCTGATAAAAGTATCGCCAACAAACTAAACAACAGGGGTGTGCCAAGCTGGTTAACTCATATTATGTGTGCCAACAGTCTCGACGAAGGACTTGGGATGTTAGCCGAATTAGAGGTTTATCAAAGTGTTGTCACTCCACAGGGGTATTGGTTAGGGCAGGGCTGGATGATCGTAGGAAGTGCTGATCAACAAACTGGTTTATTAAAACGCGCTAATCAGATTAAACAACTTGAAGGGCAACTTGCACAAGTGCAAAGCAATGTTGTATCTGCAGATTTAGCGGTTAGTGACGCTGAAGATAAACTGGTTACTGCTAATCAAAATGCAGAAACAAGCAAACAACAATTTGAACATCTGAAGCTCAATTTGCAGCAAGGAAAAAATCAAGGGCAATTACTGGCACAACAGCAGCAACAAAATATGGGGCGCAATACCCGCCTATCACAAGAATTACTGCGCCAACAGCATACCTCTGAAGAAGAACAACAGCAGCTTGAAGAGTTATCGATGCAAGCAGAAGAGCTCGAACATGCAGTAGAAATTCTTCAAGAGCAACAACGTGACTTTGAGCTAAGCCGCGAGCAGCATCAGCAAAAAGTCTCTGATAATCGTACTCAGCTAGAAGTGTCTAAAAATAAGTTACACCAATTAGCTTTGCATTTACAAAGTGTACAAAGCCAGTATCAAGGGTTAACCGCCAATCAACAGCGGGAAGCACAGCTGCTGAATAACATGCAGCAAAAGTTGAGTGTATTAAAGGCTGAATTTGCTGAACTGGCTTTGCCCCTAGAAGACCAACAAGAGTCGTTACAACAGTTGTTACAACAAAAAAACACTTTGGATATTCAGCAACAAACGGTTAATGAAAAACTTGCTGTTGTAGACGAAAAGTTAACCGTGGCTGAAAAAGGTCAAAAAGGTGTCACTGATAAAATTCAGGTAATGCTGAGTGAATTGCAAAGCATTAAACTTGAATGTGAAGGTTATCGCGTCAGAGCTAACGGTGTATTAGAACAACTGCAAGAAATGCAGCAAAATATTAAAACTGTGTTAGACACGTTACCCAACAACGCAGATGAAAAAAGCTGGCAAACGCTATTAGATAAAACTGTCGCGTCTGTGGCTAGACTAGGTGCTGTTAACCTTGCAGCTGTTGAAGAGTATGATGTGCAGGCTGAGCGAAAACAACATCTTGATGACCAAAATGATGACTTAGTGTCTGCTTTAGATATTTTAGAACAAGCTATTCGTAAGATTGATAAAGAAACCCGCTCACGTTTTAAAGAAACATTTGATCAAGTAAATGAAGACCTAAAACTGTTGTTTCCTAAAGTATTTGGCGGCGGCACGGCTTATCTTGAACTAACTGACGATGACTTACTCGAAACAGGTGTGACGATCATGGCCAGACCTCCAGGTAAGAAAAACAGCACAATTCATTTACTTTCTGGTGGTGAAAAAGCGCTGACCGCTTTATCATTGGTGTTCGCAATTTTTAGATTGAATCCAGCGCCATTTTGTTTGTTAGATGAAGTGGATGCGCCTCTGGATGATGCTAATGTGGTTAGATTTTGTAAACTGGTGTCTGAAATGTCAAAAACTGTACAGTTTATTTTTATTACCCATAATAAAATAGCCATGGAAATGGCAACACATTTAACCGGTGTTACAATGTCTGAGCCTGGTGTGTCACGAATGGTTGCAGTAGATGTTGATGAAGCTGTGGCAATTGCCCAGGCCTAAGCAGAAATACATTATCCCTTTTAATGAAGAATAAAGAAGTACGAGTAAGTTAATGGAAGCAGATGGTTTACGTTGGTCGTTGTTAATAATAGGCAGTTTGGTGATTGTTGGTCTTGCCGTTCACGGTATTTGGCTCTCCCGAAAAAATAGTGATAATAAAGCAAACGCTAGCAAAAATAAAAAAGACCAAGAGTATCAGCCTTCCGGTTGGCAGTCTGATACTGATAGGTTTGACGAAGAGTTAAATTATGGAATCAACCACTCTGACGAAGACCACGATTTCAAATTTGATAGCGGGGAGGATGAAGTTGAACCTGATCTAGCTACCACCACCTCAACTAATAATGAATTTGATGATTTAGGCATAGGGGCAGTGAGACTTGTCTCAGCTGATAAGTCTAGTGATGTAAAAATGGCTACTGATGATGAAGCTACAGTAGAACAAGTTCCCACAGCTAGTATTCAAGTAGAGCCTGAAGTCCCATCCAGTAAAATATATGCTTCTGTAGTGACACAGCCTAAGCCTGAATATGCTTCTAAATATACCTCGTTAGCGGCAGAAACTGTGGCTATTTCACAGCAAGAAAGGGCTTCATCAAACACCACACAGAAAGTGGTCTCCCCGAATTTTTCTGGGGCTTTTAATCATAACGTTGGCATAAATGAACATCACCAAGTGCCAGAGCCTCCCCCATTTTTATTAAAAAAAGAAGCTATACAGCCCGAGAATGAAAATAAACAGGTATCCAGCACTTTAACCGAGCAGCCAACTAAGTCAAATATCCCTGCGGCTGAGAATAAAGGGGCAGAGGATAAAACGCATGCCACTCTAGCTGAAAAACTAAGTTTATCTGAACAAGCGCGTACTTTGGTTAAGCGAAAAAAAGCTGAGACAATTAGTAAACGTCGTGAGCCTAAAATTGCAGAAGAGCAAATGCATATCGATTTTGATGATAAACCGAATGCTATACCAGAGCCTAAAGAGGAACTAAAAGCTAAGCCTGCTGAGTCTGAACAACCCCAAGAAGTGTTAGTGTTAAATGTTAAGTCTGCAGATGACAATCCTATTCCGGGCTCTGCGTTGCTTCCGATGTTACTCACTTTGGGTTTTAAATTCGGTGATCAAGATATTTTCCATCGTCATGTTAATTCAAATGGCAAAGGGCCTGTATTGTTTAGCCTAGCCAATATGTTCAAGCCGGGTAATTTTGACATTGATAACCTTGAAAACTTCACCACTGGTGGTATTTCGTTATTTATGATTTTGCCGATTGAAGGTGAGCCACATCAAGTGTTTAACATGATGCACAACGCAGCCCGAAAAATTGCTGATGAGTTTTCAGCACAAATATACGATGGCAGACGTACATTATTAACCAAGCAAAGTCTGCAACAGTACGTAGAAAAAATCCGAGAATTCGAACGTCAGCGTTTATTAAAAATCTGATCTACTAAACTCCATACTATTCTTTTGCCCATGAATAAATATTCAGGGCAAAACTCAACTTTATTTTACTGGAATGCTTTATGGCAGCCTCGCAAGAGATTATTTATCAACTCGCTTTACTTAAAACCAGCATTGCAGAATTTAACTATCAATATTATGTATTAGACAATCCTAGTGTGCCTGATGCCGAGTACGACAGGCAGATGCAAGCGTTACAGAGAATAGAACAACAATATCCACATCTATTGACTGAAGATTCACCAAGCCAAAAAGTAGGCGACATGCCACTTCCTGAATTTGAACAGGTGGCCCACGAAGTGCCTATGTTATCGTTGGACAATGCCTTCGATAAAGACTCATTTTTAGCCTTTGAAAAACGGATGCAAGACAGGCTCAAAGACGATGCTGAAATTAACTATAGTTGTGAGCCCAAGCTAGACGGCTTAGCTGTTAGCTTGTTATATGAGAACGGTAAATTAGTTCGCGGGGCTACACGTGGTGATGGACGTGTGGGTGAAAATATTACGGCCAACGTGCGAACTATTCGCAATATTCCATTAACGTTACGCGGTGACAATTACCCGGAACGTTTGGAAGTCCGTGGTGAAGTGGTGATGACCCGAGATGGTTTTGCCCGACTAAATAAAACTCAAGTAGAGCATGACAAGAAAGCGTTTGCCAATCCCCGCAATGCTGCCGCAGGTAGCTTACGACAATTGGACTCACGTATTACTGCAAAGCGCCCGCTGTTATTTTTTAGTTATTCGTTAGGTTTAGTCGAAAACGAACAATATCCATTAGCGGGTAGTCATTCAGGCAGATTAAAACAGTTAAGCGATTGGGGTTTACCTTTAAGTAAAGAGTTACAAGTCGCCCAAGGTGCAGAGGCGTGTTTAGATTACTATCAGCATCTAGGTAATATTCGTGATGCACTTAATTACGATATTGATGGTGTTGTGTTTAAAGCTGACAACATTGAATTACAACAAAAGCTTGGTTTTGTTGCCCGTGCGCCGCGTTGGGCCATTGCCCATAAATTCCCCGCTCAGGAAGAAATGACTGTGGTGCAAGATGTTGAATTTCAGGTGGGACGAACAGGTGCCATCACCCCTGTGGCAAGGTTAGAGCCCGTTTTTGTGGGTGGCGTAACTGTATCTAATGCTACGTTGCATAACCAAGATGAAATTAAACGCCTTGGTTTAAAAGTAGGCGACACCGTGTTCATAAGGCGAGCAGGGGATGTAATCCCGCAAGTTGTGTCAGTGATTGTTGATAAACGTCCCGAAAATGCACAAGACATAGTGTTTCCAGAAACGTGTCCAATCTGCGACTCAGCTATCGAAAAACTTGAAGACGAAGTCGTAGCAAGATGTACCGGCGGCCTTTATTGTGCTGCCCAGCTTAAAGAATCAATGAAACATTTTGCATCACGCAAAGCGTTTGATATTGATGGCTTAGGCGATAAAATAATCGAACAATTAGTCGACCAAAAATTAGTCAAAACACCTGCAGATTTTTTTAAGTTAGAGTTTATGCAAATTTCTAATTTAGATCGGATGGGCGAAAAATCTGCTGCTAATTTGATTAAATCTCTAGAAAAATGTAAACGAACAACATTAGCTAAATTTATATATTCACTAGGTATTCGAGAAGTGGGCGAAGCCACAGCGACAAACTTAGCTGCGTACTTCTGTGATTTGGAAACGATTAAGAAAGCCGATATTGAAAGCTTACAAGAAGTAAGTGACGTAGGCGTAATTGTGGCTCAGCACGTCGTAAACTTTTTTGCAGAAGAGCATAATGTTCAAGTAATCGACGAATTATTAGTGGCAGGGATACACTGGCCTAAAATTGACAAGATAGAGGTGGATTCTTTACCTCTTGCAGGTCAAACCTTTGTGCTGACAGGTACTTTAGAACAAATGGACAGAAATGCCGCTAAGGCTATGCTTCAATCTTTGGGTGCAAAAGTAGCAGGAAGTGTGTCTGCTAAAACTAGTTGTGTAGTAGCGGGTGAAAAGGCTGGCTCTAAGTTAGCAAAAGCTGAGGAGCTAGGCGTTAAAGTACTTAATGAACAACAAATGTTGGATATGTTTACTGAACTTGGAGAGCTTATTTAGATGGGGTGGATACAGTCACTATTAACTCAGCTTAGCCAGTGGATACATCCTTATTATAGTGAAATCGCCTTAACGATTTTGGCCACTATTTTGGTGGTGTATGGGGATGTGTTTAATAAACATATTAAACGTATGATCAGCCCTTACCATTTCGTGATCCGCACTTTTGTATTTGTACTGGTTTGCGCTTTTGGGTACGGATTGTTAGTTGTGTTTGCCACACCTTATGTAAAACAGCTTATTTTATGGGTGCCAAATTTATATCGTGGATTGACTGTTATTTCAGTATTTTTAATTTTAGGATATTTGGCCGAAAATAGGCGTTATATTTAAATTGTTTTATCAGACTCAGATTAAGGAATTATTTAATGATTGGTTTATTAATCGTAATAATATTATTTTTGATTTGGTTGATACCCATAATATTAGTAGCAAAATCAAATCGCACTGAAGGAGGTGAAAAGGTCGCGTGGGTATTGCTAATTATTTTTGTCTCTTGGTTAGCCTGGATATTTTATTTATTACTAGCCCCCTTGAAACCTAATGATACCAAACCTAATAACCATTAATAATAGACAATTTCACATTCATAGTTCCCATAAAGACTAAAAAGCACCCTAGAAATATTTAAAGAAAGACCAAGTTTAGATTCATTTCAACAGCGTTTAATCACAGCTATAACATCAACAATGTGATTTTAACGTTTCATGCACCACTAAAAAACAATCATAATAGCAACATCGCCAGTAGCCAGTGTTAGCTTCAACAACCAGTATTTATGCGTCTAATCTATAAGCGAGACAATTATAGTGCTATCTCTTGGAACAGATGCTTTATACCTTTTAAATTAGCATGCTAAATTAAATTTCTTGTGCAGTTAATCCATTTCTAGTCAGTAAAATATAACTAAGATATCTGTTCTGATTCTTATATATGTGGAATATTTTAAATTGTCGTTTAATGATCGGGTAATTTAGTTATGTATGTTCATTGATCACGCCGAATTTATTGCATTACAAACCGATCTTTGTTTACCGCAAGTATGTAATTTTTCGCTAAAGTAATTAACATACTGTTAACTATTGAGTGCATTTACGTATTGTTTAGAAATAGTTGCTAACGATTGTGGTGAAATGTGAGATTTCTCGTGGCTGCAAGTAGAGGGTTTGATATTGCCCATCCTGTGTATTCTTGTATAAGTTCAAAATAACTTATTTCTATCCAGGCTTATTCTTGCTTTATCAGCCAATGTATTACTGGCATTCAAATGAAAAAGGTGGTCGTAAATGAATAATCCTCGTCGGAATTTGCTTAAAGGTATGGCGCTAACGGGTGTGGCTTTAGGTACTAATGTCGCTCTTAGTGTTGTTGCAAGCGCATCAGAGTCAAAATTATTAGCCCTAAAAGGCCACATTAATCATTCCGTTGCGCGTTGGACCTATGCTGATTTGACTATCGAAGAATTATGTAAGGTGGTTAAATCAATAGGTTTTTCAGCTATCGATTTAGTTGGCCCAAAAGACTGGCCGGTACTTAAACGTTATGGCATCGATTCGTCTATGTGCAACGGTGCCGAAATCAATTTAGTTGATGGCTGGATCCATCCACAGTTTCATGACGAATTAGTTGAACGCTACACCCAGCATATTGATCTGGTCTCCGCTGCTGGATACACCAACTTAGTTTGCTTTAGTGGAAATGCCAGAGGCATGGCAAAAGAAGTGGGACTTAAAAATGCGGTAAAGGGTCTGCAACGGATATTACCTCACGCCGAACAAAAAGGCGTAGTGATACAAATGGAGTTATTTAATAGCAAAATTGATCATCCAGATTACATGGCCGACACCTCAGATTGGGGAGTGGATTTGTGCCAAACATTGGATTCGCCAAATTTTAAATTGCTATATGACATCTATCATATGCAAGTTAATGAAGGCGATATTATTCGTACTATCAGAAATCATCACCAATATTTTGGTCATTATCACACCGCGGGAGTACCCGGACGGAACGAAATTGATGACACCCAAGAATTGTATTACCCGGCTATTGCCAAAGTAATACGTGAGACGGGTTTTAGCGGCTTCTTGGCTCAGGAATTTATCCCTACAGCAGATAACCAGGCTGGCAAAATTGAATCGTTACGTAACGCCATTCAAATTTGTGACGTCTGAATATGACATTCTTATTCTCAATGAAGCAAATAGAGGGATTTAAAAGTGGCGAATAATTATTATGACGCAATAGTCGTTGGATCTGGCATCAGTGGAGGTTGGGCTGCAAAAGAGTTGACCGAAAAAGGGCTTAAAGTATTAATGCTTGAACGTGGCAAAAATATAGAGCACGTCAAAGATTATAAAAATATGCACAAGGAAGCGTGGAATTATCCACATCGTGGTCGGCCTACCCAAGAAATGAAAAAAGACTTTCCTGTGCTTAGTCGTGACTACCCTTTAAATGAAGCTACTTTTGGCATGTGGGCCAATGAAAAAGAATCGCCTTACGTTGAAGAAAAACGTTTTGATTGGTATCGCGGTTATCATGTTGGGGGACGCTCATTATTGTGGGGTCGTCAGAGTTATCGCTTAAACACCGAGGACTTTATGGCTAATGCCAAAGAGGGGATTGCCGTTGACTGGCCAATCCGCTATGAAGATGTCGCCCCTTGGTACGATTATGTTGAGCGTTTCGCTGGGATCAGTGGTAATCGCGACGGTTTGGATGTATTGCCAGACGGTGAGTTTCAACCTGCCATGTTATTAAACTGTGTTGAAAAAGATGTTTCAGCACGGATTACCAAGGCGTTTAAAGGCTCACGTCACTTAATATCCGGTCGCACTGCAAACATGACTGAGCCTAAACCAGAACAAGGACGCACTAGCTGTCAATACCGCAATAAGTGCTGGTTAGGTTGCCCTTTTGGTGGTTTTTTTAGTACCCAATCATCCACATTGCCGGCCGCAGTGAAAACTGGTAATTTGACGCTACGTCCGTTTTCGATTGTAAAAGAAATTCTGTATGACAAAGATAAAAAGCGCGCAACAGGCGTAATCGTCATTGATGCACAAACCAACGAAAGTTTTGAATTCAATAGCAAAATTATATTTGTAAACGCTTCATCCTTTAATTCAACATGGTTGCTGATGAATTCGGCCACAGATGTATGGGAGGGCGGTTTAGGTAGCAGCAGTGGCGAGTTGGGTCACAATGTGATGGACCACCATTTCAGGATAGGGGCATCTGCCACTGTTGAGGGGTATGACGACAAATATTATTATGGACGTCGCCCAAGCGGATTCTATGTACCACGTTTTCGAAACTGGGGAGATGATAAACGTGATTATTTACGTGGTTTTGGTTATCAAGGCTCTGCGAGTCGCCAAGGGTGGAAACGAGATGTGGCTGAAATGGGCATAGGTGCCGACCTGAAAGATGCCATAAGTGAACCTGGACCTTGGCAAATCGGAATGACCGCTTTTGGTGAGATGTTACCTGAACATAGCAATCGCATTTATTTGGATCCCAATAAAACAGATAAGTGGGGATTACCCGTATTGGCCATGGATGTCTCCATAAGAGAAAACGAACTGCGCATGCGTAAAGATATGCAGCAGGATGCCATCGATATGTTTGAAGCTTCAGGCCTCACTAACGTTCAAGGATTTGAAAAAGAATATTATCCTGGTATGGGTATCCACGAAATGGGTACGGCGCGAATGGGCCGAGACCCCAAAACGTCGGTACTCAACGGATACAACCAAGTTTGGGATGCACTTAACGTGTTTGTAACCGATGGTGCCTGTATGACGTCTGCATCATGTGTTAACCCTTCTTTGACCTACATGGCTTTAACTGCCAGAGCCGCAAGCTTTGCGGTAGATGAACTGAAAAAAGGGAACCTTTGATTATGAAAAGACGTGAACTACTAAAGATGATTGCCGCTGCAACGGGGACCGCATTTGTGGGTTCAAATGTGTTGGCTTACACCGTAATTCCTATGGTTGATAGTAAAGATAGCGGTTTCTCTAAAGATGAGATCGCGTTTTTTAATGAAGTGGGCGAAAGCATCATTCCCCGTACTGATACGCCTGGGGCAAAAGATGCCGACGTTGGCAGTGTGATAGCCATATTACTCGCTGATTGTTATACGCCAGTTCAACGTAAAGCTTTCAAAGATGGGATCATGTCATTAAAGGCAAAGGCTAAGAGTCAATATACCAAGGATTTTTTATTTCTCACCCCTGAACAGCGTTTACTCTTGCTTTCATCCTTAGATGAAGAAGCCAATATGTATAATAAAAAAATGGCCCCCGCCGAGACCCAAGAAAGAGAAGACGGAACAGCAGTGCCGCACTACTTTTCAATGATTAAACAATTAGTATTGTTTAGCTTTTTCACATCAGAGCTAGGCGCAACCAAAGTGCTTAGGTATGTTGCCATTCCTGGCTCATATGACGGCGACTTTCCTTACAAAAAAGGCGATAAAGCTTGGGCTACATAAAAGCTCAGTATTTATAGTGTGAAAAATGCCTGACAATAAATATCCTATGAATAAGGACTTAACTTAATGTTGTTGATGAAAAAAATAAGCCGTGTATGGCTTTTGATAGGCATGAGTACTGCCATTAGTAGTTATAGTCTTGCTCAAGACGAACAGGCACAGCGAGAGAAAATGGCCCAAAAAAGTGAAGTTTGGGATCCTGTGCCAGCTATAGTGTCAGCACTTGATGGAAATATGCCTTCAGACGCGATCAGTCTATTTAATGGTGAAAACTTAAGTGCCTGGCAAGGTTTAGATGGTGGTGATGTGTCTTGGTCAGTAAAAGGTGGCAGCTTTACGGTAAAACCTGGTAGTGGTGATATTAAGACCAAACAAAGTTTCTGCGATATACAATTACACATGGAATGGAAAACTCCTACCGACGTAGAGGGTCTTCAAGGTCAACAGCGCAATAACAGTGGTATTTTTCTGCAACAGCGTTACGAAATACAAGTGTTAGATTCATATAACAACCCAACCTATGCCAATGGCCAGGCAGCCAGTGTCTATAAACAAAGTATACCCTTGGTCAATGTTATGCGACCTGCTGGTCAATGGCAGTCTTACGATATTATTTATACTGCCCCGCGTTTTGACGGTTCAAGCTTGAGCAAACCTGCTTACGTTACTGTTATGCATAATGGGGTGCTGGTGCAAAATCATGTTGAAGTTCAGGGTAAAACTGAATGGATAGGTGCTCCAAGCTATGAAGCTCACGGATGTGCTCCACTGCAACTGCAAGATCACGGTAACCAAGTGAGCTTTCGTAACTTATGGGTAAGAGAGCTAAACACTCAAAATGAGTGAGTTAACATTAACAGTCAACATTCATCTTGTGAGTGATTTTATAAATCAATAGGTTCAAGACTTAGAAAAACCAATCTGTATCTGTATCTTCAATTCGTTCTGGGGTAATACTTAATCCTATAGGAATAAGCTGTTTAGCCTTTATAAAGTCTCGGGGTGAGTTAATCGCATCAAGTGCAATGAGCTTGCCTGCTTTTAGATAGAAAAGAGCAAAAGATCGGGTGTTCATATCCCCTCGAAGTACCGCCGTATCGTATCCTTGTGACAATCCAGCGGTTTGCAGCTTGACGTCGTATTGATCTGACCAAAACCATGGGAGCGCATTATACTCGCTGTGAATACCACAGATGCTTTTAGCCGCCGTTTTAGCTTGTTCGGTTGCATTGGGCACAGACTCTAAGCGCAATCGAGTTGCGTAGAATTCATTAGGATGATTACTCACATCACCAATGGCATAAATTGAAGGGGCTTTGGTACGAGTTGTCGAGTCGACCACAATACCATTGTTACATTCGAGTCCGGCTTCCTCGGCTAAAGCCTGATTAGGCTGCACACCGATGCCCACAACGGCTAAGTCAAAATGGAGTAGTTCACCATTATTTAACTGCGCTTGAAATCCTGTTGTTGTTCGCCTTAACTCATTTAATTCCGTATTTAGCTTAATATCAACACCATTAGCAGCATGTAACGTTTGATAAAACTCGGACATGTAGGGATTGGTCACTCTTGAAAGAACGCGTTCTTGAGTTTCTAAAACCACCACATTAGCGTCAATTTTAGTGGCAGAAGCAGCAATTTCTAGACCTATATACCCCGCGCCTACTATCAATAATTTAGTCTTGGGTGCTATATATTGCTTGATACGTTTTGCATCTGCCAAAGTACGTAAATAATGTACACATTCTAAGTCAGCACCAGGAACGCTTAACTTTCTGGCGCTTGTGCCCGTAGCAATTATCAAGTGGTCGTAATTAATATACTCGCCGTTCTTCGTGGTCAGTCTTTTACAATTCCGGTCAATGTGTATAACCGACATGCCTAACTTAAGTTCGCAATTAAGTTTATGGTACAAAGCTCGATTCTTAATGGGTAACTGCTGTTCGTTAATGCTGCCTAACAAATAACCCTTTGAAAGCGGTGGTCGTTGATAAGGTAGGTCAGATTCATCGCTGATCATCACGATTTTGCCATCCCATTTACTGTTTCGTAATGCAACCACTGCTGCAGCCGCTGCGTGTCCTCCGCCAATAATTAATACCGTTTTCATTATCATATTTCCTAACTATTGATTTTCATAGATATTAAGATGCAGCCCAAGTATAAAAAAGTTATTCACTGTCTACTCAATAGACGTTGATTTGAGTTGTTCACGGTATTCATTTGGTGGGCAGTGATACCAACGCTTAAACGCACGTCGAAAGTTTGCACTGTCATGATAATTCAATAATCCCGCAATCGATTCGACAGACAGTTCCGTATCACGTAAATAATTAACTGCCTGCTCAGCCATGATTTTTTCTTTTATTTGTCGAAAGCCGGTTCCTTCTTTTATTAAACGCCTCGCCAATGTTCGTTTAGTAATGAACATCAACTCTGAAACAGTGTCTTCAGACAATCGCCCAGGAGGATAGGATAAAATTAACTTTTTAACTTGATAGGTGGTTGTAAATGTATCATCAGATAATTGCGACAACATTTGCTGGCATTGCTGTAAAGCAATCACATAATTTTCGTGGTTAGACGAAACGTTTTCAATATCTTTTAAAGCCCTAGGAATTTTCAAACAATTACGCGCGCAAGAAAACTCTACTGGGCAGGGGATAAATTCAGCATAACGCTCAATATAATTAGGCTCTGCAAGAGAAAACTGCAATTGGCCATCAAATAGCTCACGGCCGAGCACAAATTCGATACAGGCTAATAACGACATAGACGCTGCATCCAGTATCGTTCTGAACACTGTGTTATCGGCTTCGAGTTTCAAATCAAAATAACATTTTATCCAGTCACCCGATTCTTCTACACTCATTTCAATAAAACTCATTCGAGTCGGAATAAATTCTTGAAAAGAGCGAACCGCTGTCAATAACGTTGGACTACTGTTCGCAAGAAAGCCCAAGGCTCCATGAGTTGGTGGTGTTAACTTTTTGCCTAATCTAAGACCTATTGATTCATCTTTTGATATGCGCAAACCATTCATCACAATCTGAACTTGCTGCGCTGGGGTAAGCAAGGTGTCTTCACTCATCAACTGCGCTGACGTTAACGTGGTCGCAAATAATAAACTGCTTAATTCACGCTCTTGCAACTCAAGCTCACGTGCAATTAAGCGTGAATAATTTGCGGGAATACTCGAAACCTGCTCTATAACTCGCGAACTAGACATATCAACAAACCATCATGACTAATAAAACACATAAGTCAGTGTTATTTACCGATAGAAAATAGTCAATAAGAAGTCAATTTATGACCCCTTAATGTCAAAATATGACCTCCTATAAAAATTCTCAAGGATTACTATCTAGTCACACATAATATTTAATAATGTATGAAATTGGAGAAAAAAATGGGTTACATCACTTTCTTAGAACACTCAGGTGAGCAACACTCAACCCCCATTGATGAGGGGAAATCTTTGATGCAAACAGCTATCGACAATGGTATCCCAGGTATTGACGCTGACTGTGGCGGTGCTTGTGCCTGTGGTACTTGCCATGTCATCGTTGATGAAACTTGGATTGACGCAGTTG
>JAWUXT010000067.1:0-20884 GCA_034111205.1 Paraglaciecola sp.
AGCAAAGAAGAAAAGATCATTCAACTTGCTTACTTATTAGCCCTCAATAACATTAACCGTGATCTGTACGAAACTCATGCAGGCATAACAGAGCAGATGTACGAAAGTCTAGAAATCGATTTAGAGTGTGTCAATAATTCACTCGATTTTAGTAATTTACAGTTAATGAGTGCATTAAATTTATTCAGCCCATCGACATTCGCGTTGTTCTAAAGCCGTATTCATATACTATGTTTGATGTTTTAGCCTCGAGATCAGGCAAATACTGCTACCACCTGGCTGCCTAGTTTATGCTTGATAAGCAAACCAATCAGCTCCTGAAGTTTTTTTTGATGTGGATGGATAAATTCTAAATTCCAACTCATAGTATTGGCCATAACTACCTGTTATGGTTGGAAAAAATCAACAATTTAGCTTGTATCTACTAGGTTTGCAGCAGTAACATAAGTCTATAATAAAAGGCATTTCTTAGGATTGGCAGATGGCAAGTGATGACACAAAATGTAGTGAATCCGTAGAAGCTCCTCCAGCGTATCGAATGGCTATCGAAATTATGTATTGTTCGTATTAACCCTGTTTTATGCATTTAATTTTATTGATCGTCAAATAATTGGTATTTTGTCACCTTTTATAAAGGCTGATTTGGGGTTAGATGATGCGCAGTTAAGCTGGCTCAAAGGCATATATTTTGCGTTGTTATATACTGTACTCGGAATCCCAATCGCTTGGCTCGCAGACCGCTTCAGTCGAGTCAACATAGTCGCTATCTCTCTTACTCTCTGGAGTGGCTTTACCGCTGCATCAGGGTTAGCTGGCAATTTCACGCAATTTCTCATTATATTAGGCGTCATAAATGGTACTGCATACGCTGGCGGTGTATTGGTCGACAAATGGGGTAAAACTAACAGAAGAGCTTATGGGTTAGTACCCGCATTAGCCTTAGTTGTGGGCGCCCCTGCTTATTACTTTTCATTACAAGTCGAATCTCTTGAACTTTCAATCGCTTTAGTGACTATTTTATTGTTTACCAGTGGGTTTTATTTAGGCTGTAAGGCATTTGATTCAATTGATTAGAAGTTAGCGTGTGGTGTCAGTTGTTCATACGATGGTTTGCGCGTCCTTGCAAACCAACCGCACTTATTTTAACTCGCATCTAAAGGTTGGCAGAGCATGATGCCCGCAAAAACAGACCCAAGCTAAATACGCTCCTATGTATGCCCGCATTTCAACCCAAACAACAGGTTTAATATGACGATACCAACAAAAATCAAGCTTCACTTTGCTCATGCTAATGGGTTTCCTGCCCCCAGTTATCAGCAACTGTTCAAGTATTTTCCTGATGACTTTGAGTTACATGCATTAACTAAGTTTGCACACTCAGAGCGCTATCCAGTTAATGCAAACTTAAGCAATCAAGTTGCAGAGCTAATCGATCATTTAACCCACAAGGCGGCGGAACCTATTTATGTAGTGGGGCATTCAATGGGTGCTGTAATTTCTTTTATCGCAGCCTGTGAAAGGCCTGATCTCATCAAAGGGGTTATAATGCTTGATCCTCCCATTGCTTCTGGTCTGTCTAGGATCGTATTCAGACTCCTCAAATATTCTCCATTAATTGATAAGTTTTCACCAGCGGGTAAAGCCAAAGTACGATGCCAAAGCTGGCCTTTAGGCACTGACTTAGTCGCTTATTTTAAAGCCAAGGCGTTATTTAAAAACTTTCAATTGGAATGTATCCAAGATTACGTGTCAGCAGCCATTGATGAGCTGGATGGAAAATTACAACTTAATTTTAATGCGCAGATTGAAGCCAGTATTTATCGCAATGTGCCGCATAATATCAATCAATACTACAATCGCCTGTCGGTGCCTGGTTTGTTGGTTACGGGGAGTCGAAGTGATGTATGTATTCCATCGCTTTTGGGTACCTTTGTTAAAAAGAGTAATATTGAGCATCAAATCATCGAAGACGCTGGGCATATGTTCCCTTTGGAAAGGCCAAAGCAAGTAGCAAAAATTATTACTGACAGAATACGACTATGGGAAAAGCCCAGCACCAAACAATAAAAAGCCGCGGTTTAAGCGGCTCTATAATAACTAGGCAGTTTTTTGATATCTAGTAGCCTACTTTTAGCCCTAACATCTCTCGTGTAACTAACACTACGCCCTTTTCTGTGACTCTGAAACCTCTAGCTAAGTCATCTTCGCGACTATGGCCTATAATTGTGCCTTCGGGGATCACACAGCCTCGGTCAATAATCGCTTTACGTATGCGGCAATTACGTTCAACCTCAACGTCTGGCAATAATACAGAGTCCTCTACTTCGCTGTATGAGTGCACCCTAACATTAGAAAAACATAAACTACGGCGTAAGGTTGCCCCAGAAATAATACAGCCACCTGAAACTACTGAGTTAATCGCTGTACCCCTGCGATTATCTTCTTCCCATACAAACTTTGCGGGAGGTAATTGTTCTTGATAAGTCCAAATGGGCCACTTTTTATCATATAAGTTGAGTGCAGGAATTGGCGCCACTAATTCCATATTGGCTTGCCAGAATGAATCTAAGGTACCTACATCACGCCAATAGGCCTCGGTTTCATCATCACTTTTAAATTCGTACGCATACACTGCTCCTTCTTTAATGATGGAAGGAATAATGTCTTTGCCAAAGTCTCGTTCTGATCCAGATGTTTCGGAATCTGTTTTTAACTGCTCAAACAAAAAATCTGTATCGAATACATAATTACCCATAGAAGCGAGACATTTTGTTGGGTCATTAGGCAAAGGGGTAGGGTTCTCAGGCTTTTCTTCAAAGCCAATAATTTTTAAATTCTCATCGACTGACATAACGCCAAATTGCCCAGCTGCTTCTTCCAATGGCACTGGCATGCAGCTGACTGTCATTTTAGCTCCCGACTCGACATGTTGCGCAATTAAATTACCGTAGTCCATTCGATAGATATGGTCACCTGATAACACCAATACATACTTAGGCAATTCGTCACGAATAATATCGATGTTTTGAAAGACTGCATCTGCTGTACCTTCATACCAATTATCTGAAAAGCGTTGTGATGCAGGAAGAATTTCAACTGACTCGCCTAGTTCTTTCTTGAAATGTCCCCAGCCTCTGACTAAATGTCTAATGAGTGAGTGAGATTTGTACTGGGTCACTACCCCAACATTGCGGATCCCTGAATTAATACAATTAGATAATGGGAAGTCGATAATACGAAATTTACCGCCAAAATATAATGCTGGTTTTGCTCGCCAATTAGTCAGTTCATAAAGTCTTGAACCTCTACCACCAGCTAAAATTAGTGCGTAAGTTTCGCGTGTTAAATTACTGATATAACGAGACGGTTGGTTCGCCATACATCCTTACTCCTGTCCAGTTAACATAACGTTAGATTGTCTTTGATTTTACTCGTCACCTGATCGAGTTTACACGACGGGTAAGTAAATTCAATCAGCACTATTTGAAGACACATATATACATATAAATTGATGAAAATAATAATAAGTTGAAGGCAGTAAGATTTAATCATATCTAAAATTACTATTTTGCTTTTGATTAAAACTTTATGTTTGAATTTGTTTGTGCCATTGATCTTTATGCTCTCCTCCAAATTTATACTTCACTCTGAATATAAAGGCCTTTTTCAAATACACGTGTCCTATATTGATAATACTGATATTTACTCAATAGTTGGCTCAAAATGTCAGTTTCGATGATGGCCTCTCTTAGAGGTTTAATAACAATATATATGCGGCTTTGATGTAAGCTAATATTGGCATAAGTGTAAGATTAATTCATAGGATATATTAAATATACTTGTTTGATGACGAGTAAAATAATTTACTAAGTCACTTGAATTATTTGCCGTTTATGAGTTAAATATAATGGTGGTGGTAGCAATTTCATCGGTCATAAAAATCATAAGAAATGAGTAGATGTTGTTAAGGATGGTGAAATGGGAAATTTTACAGTGCATGGAAGTCTTGATTTACATGTTGAAGATAGAATTCTATTGATTGAAGGTTGTGGACCTTGGAATTTAGAAGCAGTTAAAGATGCGTATGAGTGTTTTAAGCCTTTCGTAAAAACATTATATGGTAGTCCTTGGGCAGTGTTAATTATACTACACGGTGACCCTATTTATGTACCAGATGCTGCTAACTATATAGTAGAAAAAATCAAAAATGAGCGCCGCAATGGCAGTGTTGCTAGTGCCATTTTAGTTGGCGAGTCTAACTTACCAGAGTTTGCTAAACGCCACTTGGGTGAGATACATACCAAAGCGGGTGACACTTACCGTTTTTTCTCCGATAAAAAAGAAGCAACTTGGTGGTTAGAACAAAAACTCAGCGCCGCCCAAATTCGGTAAAATCCTAACTTACAAGCGATATCCGCCATCTTAAGTTTTTTGATGTTAGTCAAAAGTGATATGCAAAATAAAGCTTAACAATTAATTTGTTGCTGCTTAAACTTAAAACTCAAGCACGGAGGGCCTAAAGTGCATTTCTGGTAGGTCTTCAAACGTAGAGTAAAGCATAAAAAGTGTATACCCATTCATCTGCAGATAATGAATGGGTAATGCTGCAACTTAACTACGGCTTTTCTTCCAAGCTTGTAACAACAGAATTATGCCGACCACAAAAAACGGAATACTCAAAGCTTGTCCGGTATTTAACCAAAACTCACCCGTGTATGCGGCTTGTTTTACTTTTATGAATTCAATACCGAACCTTGCGGTAAATACCATACATAAGAACGCGCCAAATAGAGCGCCTACTTGATTTTTGATGTTTGAAAAGCGATATAGCAATATTAACGCTATAAATATGCTTAAGTAAGACAGGGACTCATAAAGCTGAGCTGGATGCCTCGGCAGTAGGTCAATCCTTGCAAAAACCACAGCCCAAGGCACATTAGTCTGAATACCAATAATCTCGGAATTCATAAAATTAGCAAAACGGACAAAGAAACCAAATAATGCAGTCGCAATGGCGAGCCTGTCTAATAACCACAAGTATCCAACTTTATATTTTCTTTGGAAAAAATAGACCGCCAATATCACCCCTAAACCCCCACCATGACTGGCAAGACCACCCTCCCATATTGCCAATATCTTCAATGGATTACTGAGGTAAAATTCTGGGTCATAAAATAAACAATGACCGAGTCTGGCACCTACAATAATGCCGAAAACACAATACATAAGAAGTGAATCAAGTAATTCTAGTTTGATTTTTTCTTGTTGGAATATCCATTTCATGACTTGCAAACCGGCTAAAATAGCCGTCGCAAATAAGGCGCCGTACCAATGTATTTTTAATCCTAAAAACTCAATTAATACTGGGTTTACGTCCCAAGTGAAAAATTCCATTCAACCTACCTTACTGCTATTTGTGTTACTTTAAAAGATACTTATATTGTACCCGAATGATTTTTCAAACAGGTGCTAGTTTATTGTTTTATCACTTTTTTTATCACGCTTTTTCATGGAAAGGCGCGGTGGGTGACCACTGATAACCACGTAGTAAGCTAAACAACAGAGCATCGAAAAGATGATCATGCTGATAGAAACACTGCGCCAACCATCAAAAAATAAGGTGTAAAGCAACATGCCCACCACCAACAGAGTAGGTGATGCGGTTAATGCAATCATCACTCTTACATTTGCAGGTAGTCGGGGACGAGATGCGTTTTGTTGAGTCAAAAAACTTTCCTTATGCTGTTATGGTCAGAGCTACCTTGGAGTTTGATTGTCTACCTAAGACTTGCATCATGTTGAATCCAGCATGAGTAAGCTTTTTAAGATCAATGCCCGTTTCGATGTTCATACCATCAAGCATATAGATTAAATCTTCTGTGGCGACATTGCCAGAAGCACCTTTTGCATAAGGACAACCACCTAAACCCGAGACTGCACTATCTACCACCGATATACCTTGTTGCAGAGCAATCAATATATTCGCCAACGCTTGACCGTAGGTATCATGAAAATGTACCGCTAGTTTATTTTCTGGGATATTGCTTAATACAGCTTCTAACATCTGTTGGGTTTTTACTGGAGTGCCAGTACCAATAGTATCGCCTAGGGATATTTCATAGCAGCCCATAGCTATTAACTTTTGACTCACTTGTGCCACTTTTTGAGGAGCAATATAGCCCTCATAAGGGCAACCTAAGACACAAGATACATAACCTCGAACCGGAAGTTGATGTTTTTGTGCTAACTCCATGACAGGCATAAAGCGCTCAAGACTTTCGGTGATAGAGCAGTTGATATTCTTTTGCGAGAAGGTTTCTGATGCGGCACCAAAAATAGCCACTTCGTCAACTTGTGCCTCGATTGCGGCCTCTAAACCACGTAAATTTGGGGTTAGCGCGGTATAACGAACCTTAGTTTTCCGTTTTATTTGTTGAAACACGGCAGCGCTATCAGCCATTTGTGGCACCCACTTAGGCGAGACAAAACTACCGGTTTCTATTACGCTACAACCTGCGTCAGCTAACTGCTCGACCAACGCAACTTTAGCCGCAAGGGGCACTATCCCTGACTCATTTTGTAGGCCGTCTCTTGGGCCTACTTCGACTACTTTGACTGACTTAGGTAACATTTTAAGCTGACTCATTTTTAGTTTGGTTAGGTTGAACAGCTTGAAAAGCCAGTAATTCGGTACCGCCATCTACTAATTCACCTGCTTTGAAATAAAATTCACTGACGCTACCAGCGGCAGGGGCTTTTAGACTGTGTTCCATTTTCATGGCTTCCATCACCATTAAGGTTTGACCTAGCTCAACTTGCTCGCCTGGTTCAACTAAAATAGCGACCACGGTGCCGTTCATAGGCGCGATAAACCCCGTGTCTGCGTTATTGTCTTGAGTATTACCTAAGTCAGCCTGTAATGACCTAAAACGCATGACCTTACCATTACAAAATACTGAGTGGCCATCTTGATGGTCGTTAACATTCGCGATAGTTTTGTGACCATTGATGGTGGATATGAGCTGGTTTTTTTCAATCACACCTGCGCACTGATAGTCTTGCTGGTCGACTTTGATATGGAATACAGTTTGGGCTCCAGCTTTTAATTGGCTGACGGCTCTTGACTGGCTGACGGCTCTTGCCTGGCTGACGGCTCTTGACTGGCTGACGGTTCCTGATTGACTAACTTGTACGGAAAAAGTGTTGTCTGCCACCATCAATTCTAGGTTTTGAATGTGTTGCTCATTCGCTCGCCACGCATTACTTAACGACCAAGGTGAATATTGGTCTTGAACATTTGATGTGCTGTTTTGTTGACTACTGAGCATCAAATACAATGCAGCTATGGGTAATAAATCCTTAATATCTTGCTTATCATTAAGCAGTAACAAGTCATGATTTTTTTCTATAAAGCCAGTATCAATTTGCTCAGCCTTAAAGGGGGCACTGTTGGCTAAGTTATACAAAAATTCAATATTAGTGACAACACCGTCAATATGATACTCGGTTAAGGCTTTGGTTAATCTTGCTAGGGCTTTGTCACGGTTTTCGTCCCAAACAATTAATTTTGCGATCATGGGGTCATAAAAAACAGATACTTCATCACCTTCAACCACACCGGTGTCTACGCGAACATGCCTCGATTCAATCGGTGGTTGCAGAAGAGATAATCTGCCGGTCGCGGGTAAAAAGTCATTACTTGGGTCTTCAGCATAAATTCTTGCTTCAAAAGCATGACCATTAATTTTTAGGGCACCTTGTGCCAATGGCAAAGGTTCGTTGTAGGCGACTCGCAGTTGCCATTCAACTAAATCCTGTCCAGTGATCATTTCCGTGACAGGATGCTCGACCTGTAAACGGGTATTCATTTCCATAAAATAGAATTGCCCATCACTGTCTAACAAAAACTCTACTGTGCCAGCTCCGGCATAATGGATGGCTTTAGCTGCTTTTAATGCGGCTTCGCCCATTTGGGTACGCAGTGCTTCGGTCATGCCAAAAGCAGGTGCTTCTTCTATGATTTTTTGATGGCGACGTTGTACTGAACAATCTCGCTCAAACAAATAGACCCCATCACCAAAGTTGTCACAGAACACTTGAATTTCAACATGACGAGGTTCGGTGAGGTATTTTTCGACTAACATCAAGTCATCGTTAAAGCTCGACATCGCCTCACGTTTTGCGGCTGCTAACGCATCGTTAAACTCGCTGTTTTTCCATACTTGGCGCATGCCTTTACCACCACCACCGGCAGCCGCTTTGAGCAATACAGGGTAGCCCATTTTGTCTGCGTGAGATTTTAATCCGTCGACACTTTGGTCGTCACCATGGTAGCCCGGTACTAATGGCACCTTGGCAAGTTCCATTATATTTTTGGCCGCCGATTTTGAACCCATAGCCTCAATAGCACTGACAGGAGGACCCACAAATATAATGTTATTTTGCTCGCACAAATTAGCAAAGGTGGCGTTTTCGGATAAAAATCCATAACCAGGATGGATTGCATCGGCACCCACTTTAAGAGCGATTTGAATGATTTTTTCAGCTTGTAGATAACTGTCTTTAGATGGAGATGGGCCGACATGCACTGCTTCGTCAGCCATCTTTACATGTAATGCATGTTGATCAGCATCTGAATACAAAGCAACGGTTAGTATGCCCATACGTTTGGCTGTTTTGATGATGCGGCAACTAATTTCTCCGCGATTAGCAATCAATAATTTAGTGAACATGGTTTACTCCGTTATTCTTTTATCCAGTTGGCTCGGCGTTTTTGTAAAAACGCATTGAGGCCTTCTTGACCTTCGTCAGAAACTCTAAGCTCGGCAATTTTCTCGCTAGTTTTAGCTAAAAGTGAATCAGATATAGGTTTATTCTGAACGTCAAATATAAGCTGTTTAGCTGCTCTAATTGCTGCAGGTGAGTTTTTAAGAATATGCTCAATTAAGTTCTCAATGGTGCTGTCTAGCTCTTCTTCTACCACTGCTTCGCTAAGTAACCCTAAACGTCTGGCACGGCGCGCAGAAAATACTTCGGCTGTGGTAAAATAACGCCTAGCGACTCTAGCGCCTATGGCATCAATCACGTATGGACTGATGGTGGCTGGGGCCAACCCAAGCTTCACTTCACTTAAACAAAACTTACTTAATTTACTACCAATTGCCATATCACAACAGGCGACAAGACCCACGGCACCGCCAAAAGCAGCACCTTGCACTTTCGCTATAGTGGGTTTATCGATAGTATTAAGAATGAAAAACATCTTGGCTAAGGCATTCGCATCAGCCAAGTTCTGCTCATAGCTATACGTTGCCATGCGCTGCATCCAATTTAAATCAGCCCCAGCACTAAAGCTTTTTCCCGCAGCTGCCAATACCATGACCCGAATATCTTGATTACTACTTACGCTTGTAAAAATGTCGGTTAGTTGCAGAATCAACTTATCGTCAAAAGCATTATGGATCTCAGGCTGATTTAAGGTGACCGTAGCGACACCTCTTTTATCTATTTCAAATAAAACTTTGTCGGTTTGATTCATTATATTCTCATCCTTACATTCTAAAGACGCCAAACCGGGTGTCCTCTATCGGTTTATTTAAACTAGCTGATATACACAAACCTAACACCTGACGCGTGTCAGCTGGGTCTATTACACCGTCGTCCCACAAACGTGCGGAAGCATAATATGGATGACCTTGGGTTTCGTAGGTATCAATAATGGGTTGTTTGAACTGTGTTTCTTGTTCTGCACTCCATTGCTCGTTTATGCGCTCTTTTTGTTCGCGTTTGACTTGTGCCAGCACACCTGCGGCTTGTTCGCCGCCCATCACAGAAATACGGGCGTTTGGCCACATAAACATAAAACGTGGATCATAGGCGCGGCCACACATACCGTAATTACCTGCACCAAAACTACCACCAATCAATATGGTAAATTTAGGTACTTTGGCACACGCTACGGCGGTCACCATTTTTGCGCCATGTTTTGCTATGCCGCCTGCTTCATATTGTTTACCGACCATAAAACCAGTAATGTTTTGTAAAAACACTAAGGGGATTTTACGCTGCGCGCAGAGCTCAATAAAGTGTGCGCCTTTTTGTGCCGACTCTGAAAATAAAATACCGTTGTTGGCGACAATACCGACGGGATAACCAAAAATCCTGGCAAAACCACAGATCAATGTTTGACCAAACAAAGCCTTAAATTCATCAAATTCCGAGTCATCCACTACCCGAGCTATGACTTCTCTTACATCATAGGGTTGGCGTTTATCTTTTGGGATAATCCCATAAATTTCGTCACTTGAATAAGCGGGTTCAACAGGTTCGTGCACATCAAGTTCAATCGACTTTTTACGGTTTAATCTGGCGATTGCGTCTTTTGCAATCTTTAATGCGTGATGGTCGTTATTAGCTAAATGGTCTACCACACCTGATGTACGACAATGCACATCGCCTCCACCTAAGTCCTGTGCACTGACCACTTCACCCGTGGCCGCTTTCACTAAAGGAGGACCGCCAAGAAAAATGGTGCCTTGGTCTTTCACAATAATAGACTCGTCAGCCATAGCTGGCACGTAAGCGCCTCCGGCGGTACATGAGCCCATTACCACAGCAATTTGGGGGATGTTTTGTGCTGACAAGTTGGCTTGGTTAAAGAATATGCGACCAAAATGCTCCCTGTCTGGAAACACCTCATCTTGACGCGGCAAGTTGGCTCCACCTGAGTCGACTAAGTAAATACACGGCAAATTATTTTGTTCAGCTATGGTTTGTGCCCGCAGGTGTTTTTTAACGGTTAACGGGTAATAACTTCCACCTTTTACGGTAGCATCGTTGGCCACAATCATACATTCAATGCCCGACACTCGGCCTATACCCGCTATCAAACCAGCAGCAGGTACGTTGTCTTCATACACTTCATATGCAGCCAGTTGTGATAATTCAAGAAAAGGTGATCCTGAGTCGAGCAGGGTATTAATACGCTCTCTAGGAAGCAGTTTACCTCGTTCAAGATGCCTTTGGTTCGCCTTTTCGCCGCCACCGTTTTTGATTATGGTAATTTTATCTTTTAGGTCGTCTACCTGCACTTGCATGTGCAGCGCATTAGCCAAAAATTCCTGGCTTTTGGTATTTAGCTTACTGATGATTTTTGGCACAGTATTGCTCCGGTTGTTTGTTAAGGAGGTTTTAAACGGGCTGTTTAAACAAGCTATTTATAAAGAGCTATTTAAGCGGACTCTTTAAACAACTCTCGACCAATCAACATTCTGCGAATTTCAGAGGTACCTGCACCAATTTCATATAACTTGGCATCTCGTAACAATCGACCCGCTGGGAATTCGTTGATGTAGCCATTGCCTCCTAAAAGCTGAATTGCGTCTAAAGCCATTTTTGTCGCCAGCTCTGCAGAATAAAGAATCGCTCCTGCTGAATCTTTGCGAGTGGTTTCACCTCTGTCACATGAACGTGCGACGGCATACACATAAGCTCTTGCCGCATTCATCTGGGTGTACATGTCAGCGACTTTGCCTTGTACTAATTGAAACTCACCAATCGATTGTCCAAACTGTTTTCGGTCATGGATATAAGGTACCACTAAGTCCATACAAGCTTGCATGATACCCAGCGGTCCGCCAGATAGAACCACACGTTCGTAATCTAAGCCACTCATCAACACTCGTGCACCGCCGCCTTCTTGGCCAAGAATGTTTTCTGCTGGCACTTCACAATCTTGGAATACCAGTTCGCAAGTGTTGGATGAACGCATGCCTAATTTGTCTAGCTTTTGTGCTTGCGTAAAACCTTTGGATCCACGCTCAACGATAAAAGCTGTCATACCTTTGGCACCGGCTGTTACATCGGTTTTGGCATAGACCACATAGGTATGCGCATCAGGACCATTGGTGATCCACATTTTGCTGCCATTTAACACATACACATCGCCGCGTTTGTCGGCACGTAGTTTCATGCTCACTACATCTGAACCAGCGTTTGGCTCACTCATCGCTAAAGCACCGATATGCTCACCGCTAACCAACTTAGGTAAGTAGGTTTGTTTCTGAGCATCGGTGCCGTTTTTGTGGATTTGATTGACGCATAAATTTGAATGGGCGCCATAACTTAATCCAATGCCAGCAGAGGCACGGCTCACTTCTTCCATTGCAATGACATGAGCCAAATAGCCCATATCAGAACCACCGTATTGCTCGGCTACTGTTACGCCTAAAAGCCCCATCTCGCCTAGTTTTGGCCATAATTCATTGGGGAAACTGTTATCTTTGTCTGCCTTGTCTGCCAAGGGGGCTATTTCACCTTGGGCGAAGTTGTATACGTGGTCACGCAACATATCTATATCTTCACCGAGACCAAAATTTAAAGTTGGGTAAGGGGCATTCATGCGGTTTGTCCTTGTTTTAAGGTATGGAGCGTTAAGGCATTGAGTTCGTCTTGACAGCGGGCTTCTACGTCTTCTAGTTCAGCCTTTAGCATCTCAATGTCTTCTAGTTGTTGTTGCATATGAGCACGTTTTTCATCTGTCATTTTGAGCATAGCTTCAAGCTGTACTTTTGAATTCTGGTTACTGTCATACAAATCAAATAAGGTTTTGGTTTCCGCCAAGGAAAATCCTAAACGTTTACCCCGTAAAATCAGCTTTAAGCGAACCTGATCTTTTTTCATATAAATACGGTTTTGGCCAATTCGAGTTGGGTTTAATAAACCCTGCTCTTCATAAAATCGAATTGAACGCGGGGTAATGTCCATTGATTTGGCTAGTTCGCCTATGCTAAAAGTCTGTTCACTCATTATTTACTCATGTGTGGATGATCAATATTTGTTGTTAGTCGTTATCAAAGCTTACGTTTACGTTTACGTAAACTGAAAGTAAATGTAAAGTGTTACGGTTTTAAAATCAATCTTGTAAAGCGGATATTGGATAAGTCAGTTATTGTGATAAAACACAAAGCGTGCAAATTCCTGTACGCCAGTGATTAAAAAATAGTAAATAAAGCAAAATTTAGGAGTTTTTATGTCTGATAATACAATTGTAATCGTATCCGCAAAACGCACACCTATGGGTGGGTTTATGGGGAGTTTGTCACCTATGACGGCTACAGAAATGGGAGCTAGCGCTATTCAGGCTGTACTGCAAGAAACGCCAGACTCGTCTGCGGTATTATCACATATTGATGAAGTGATAATGGGCTGCGTGTTACCAGCAGGTTTAGGGCAATCTCCAGCCAGACAAGCTTCGTTGAAAGCGGGTCTGCCTTTAGCAACTGGCGTTACAACCATTAACAAAGTCTGTGGTTCAGGTATGAAAGCCCTTATGTTGGCCCATGATCTGATCAAAGCGGGCACCGCAGAAGCAATAGTGGCAGGGGGCATGGAAAGCATGAGTAATGCACCTTATTTATTGCCAAAAGCCCGTTCTGGTTATCGGATGGGGCATGGTCAAGTACTCGATCATATGATGCTTGATGGCTTAGAAAACGCCTACGATGGACAAGCCATGGGGTGTTTTGCACAAGCAACAGCCGATGCTGAAGGTATTACGCGTGAACAAATGGATGAATTTGCTTTGGCCAGTTTACACAAGGCCAATAGTGCACAAGATGTAGGTTTGTTCGTTGACGAAATTACTCCCGTTACTATTAAAAGTCGTAAAGGCGACGTGTTAATTGATAGCGATGATGGCCCAAAACAGGCTAAGCCTGAAAAAATACCTACATTACGTCCAGCATTTAAAAAAGACGGAACAGTGACTGCTGCCAACTCAAGTTCCATTTCTGATGGTGCTGCTGCTCTGTTGGTTATGTCAGCCAGTAAAGCTCAGGCATTAGGTTTAACGCCAATCGCTAAAATTGTTGCACATAGTTCGCATGCCATTGAACCTGAAAACTTCACTGTTGCCCCAGTTGGCGCGATGCAAAAATTATTTGATAAAACCGGCTGGTCACACGAAGACGTCGATTTGTTCGAAATTAATGAAGCCTTTGCTATGGTCACCATGTTAGCCATCAAAAAGCTGGGCCTAAACCCCGCTAAAGTTAATATTAAAGGTGGTGCTTGTGCCCTTGGACACCCGATTGGTGCATCTGGTGCCAGGGTTATTGTTACCCTGTTACATGCACTTAAACAAAATAACCTTAAGAAGGGGATCGCATCATTATGTATTGGCGGAGGGGAAGCTACCGCTATAGCAGTAGAAATGATGTAATCTAAATTTTAATTTGAGTTGTATGCAAGCAGTGTTATTTTTAATGCTGCTTTTTTGTTTAAGGAAATCGACTATTTTGAATTGGTTAATAATATTATCCTTGAGCATGTTCTCGTTCAGTGCCGCTGCTTCACAAACCTTCATCAAGTTCTAAAGCGTTGCCTACTCAAAAGTTGCCGTATTGCCATTTGCTGCTGCAGATGAAAATATTTCCCATGGTGCAGACCCTTTGCAATACACTTTACTGTGACGAGCCAAAAAGGTTTTAAGGTAAAAAATCTTGAAAATAAACAAACATACCCACTGGTTATTTTAATTCATGGTGGTTGTTGGTTAAGTGCATGCGATATTCAGCATACATATGCTTTAAGCACTGGGTTGGCTCAAGTCGGATTCAATGTGTGGTCATTAGAATATCGTCGAAGTGGCGATATAGGCGGCGGTTGGCCAGGCACTTATGATGATGTCAAGGCTGGTATCCTCGCGTCAGCTCTTTACAACAGTGGCGAATTTGATTTAAGTCTCTCAGTATTAGTGGGGCATTCTGCTGATGGGCATTTGGCCTTACTTGCTGGTGGCGAAATCAAACAGTTAAAATGTGTGATCGGTTTAGCTGCGATAACTGATATTGCAGAATATGCTATGGGTTCAAATAGTTGTCAGCAAGTTACAAAGAATTTTATGCAAGGTACGCCAAAAGACAAAACCGTTGAATACCATTTTGCCAACCCAAGTAAGCAGCCATTACATATTAACACCACTATTTTACAAGGTGATAAAGACGATATAGTACCAGCATTTGAGTTAGACCAGTTGCAGCGAAGAGTTATCCTGTTAGAGGGAATAGGGCATTTTGATTGGATACATGCTGGCTCTGAGGCTTTTAAAACATTGACCCAACAATTAGACGGACTAGCGAAATGAATTTTGATGAGATTATTACTTTAGATAAAGCCGATCCTTTGGCTAAAAAGCGCCTTGAGTTCGATCTACCGGCTAATACTATTTACTTGGATGGTAATTCATTAGGAGCGTTGCCTAAATCGGTCAAATCAAGGGTGGCAGAGATCGTTAGCCAACAGTGGGGAAACGATTTAATTAAAAGTTGGAATAGCCATAACTGGATTGATTTGCCGATTAAGGTTGGCGAAAAAGTCGCACCTCTGATTGGTGCGGCCCAAGGCCAAGTAATTTGTTGTGACTCTATTTCTGTGAATTTATTTAAGCTGTTATGCAGTGCGCTTAAACTTAACTCTGAGCGAACAGTGGTGCTGTCGACAAAAGACAACTTTCCGACTGACTTGTATATGGTCCAAGGTTTGAGTGACTTGTTAGGACCCGACCTATGCCAACTGCAGATGGTTGCAGAGCAGGATATACAACAAAGTCTAACCGAGTCGGTAGCAGTATTATTACTCACCCAAGTAAATTTTCGAACGGGTAAGTTATTGGATATGGTAAAGCTAACCCAACTGGCTCATGACAAAGGTATTTTGGTCATTTGGGATTTAGCCCATAGCGCCGGTGCTTTGCCTGTGGAGCTAGATAAATGTGAAGCAGATTTTGCTGTGGGTTGTGGTTACAAATATTTGAATGGTGGACCTGGTTCGCCAGCTTTTTTATACGTAGCCAAACGTCATCAAGAAACGGTTAAACAACCATTATGTGGCTGGATGGGACATGCAAAACCTTTTGCTTTCGACGCTAATTACCAGCCTTCACCCAATATTAATCAATTTCAGTGCGGTACACCTAGTGTGATATCCATGAGTGTTTTGGATGCGGCCCTTGATGTGTGGCAAGACGTGGATATGTTACACATAAGAAATAAGTCTGAGGCGCTAGCGGATGTATTTATCAAACTGATTAAAATGCACAACTGTTTGCATGAATTGATTCTGTGTTCGCCCGATGATGCAAAGCAAAGAGGCAGCCAACTGGCTTTCTCTCATGATGCTGCGTTTGCCATTTGCCAAGCCTTAATTGAAAAAGGTGTGATAGCCGATTTTCGTGCTCCCAATATATTGCGCTTTGGTTTTACACCACTTTATACCTCGTTTGAGGATATATGGCTCGCCGTGACAACCTTGGTCAGTATTGTAGAAAGTGAACAATTCAAGGAACAACGTTTTAATGTTGCTTTCAAAGTGACTTAGTTTTAAACGATAGTTGAAGGATTATTTTTGCAACTTTTGAAATATCGATAGAGAATCATATGCCAACTAACAAAATAGTGATTATTACCGGCGCAAGCAGGGGAATTGGAGCCGCCACAGCTAAACTTTTTGCACAAAAAGGTTATGCCGTGTGTATTAACTTCTTAACTGATGAGATTGCTGCTAAGCAGTTAAAAAATGAAATTCTTCAATTCGATGTTAAATGTATTACGGTGAAAGCCGATGTTTCCAAAGCTTGTGAAGTACAACGTCTATTCGATACAGTTGACCAAGAGTTAGGCTGCTTGTCTGTACTGGTTAATAACGTGGGCATTTTAAAAAAACAATGTCGTCTTGATGAAATCGATGAACAACGATTTAGTCAAGTACTGACCACCAATGTGATGAGTTGTTTTTTGTGTTCAAAACAAGCTGTTAAACGTATGTCGAGTAAGTATGGGGGCAAGGGTGGAGTGATCGTCAACGTTTCATCTGGTGCGGCTAAAAGTGGCTCTCCTAATGAATATATAGATTATGCCACTTCCAAGGGCGCAATTGATAGTTTAACCAAAGGTTTAGCGCTGGAGGTGGCAGACGAAGCTATTCGAATAAATGCCGTTAGACCAGGCCTCATTCATACTGATATTCACACATCGGGTGGAGAGCCAAGGCGTATCGACAGGCTTAAGTCAAAAATACCGATGCAAAGAGGCGGTCACCCTGCAGAAGTTGCCGAGGCGATATACTGGTTAGCATCAGAAAAATCTTCATTTGTGACGGGTAGCTTCGTCGATATTACAGGTGGTTTGTAAACGCTTTATGCCTAGTGAATATGCTCACTCCAATGCATCTAAAATAGTACGGATTTTGTGATACCTTTCTTGTTGAATATCATTTAACTTACTATTTTCAATCGTTTTAATACATTTTTTAAGTATAGGGTCAGATAAGTTTACGACACCTAAATTTGCCGACTGCGATGAGATGGCTTGCATCAGATTAAGGGCAATAGAGGCGTTTTTGGGCATAATAGCAAAGGCCTGTGTAAAGACCTCCATGGCATTGTCAATCTCTCCATTTTGAAAATATCCGACTGCTGTGTTGTTTAGGTCCTTGGAACTAAATTTAATCGTAGACTTCTCTTCTTTTTCTTGATTGATGTAATGTAAAAATATCTGGCTTTGATTAGGATCGTCCTTACAACGTTCTTCTATTTGTTGTAAGACAGCCTGTGAGCGTTCATGTAAACCTACATCATGAAAGATTTTGGCTTTGTCTAACAAGGCGTCTACACCTTCGTTGTCCCAATTGTTTTCGTCTAATTTATTAAGTAAGGCTAAAGCATTATCTTTTTCATCTTCGAGATACATTATTCTGGCGTTCACAACTTTCATTTGCTCTTGCACATCGGCTTTTGGAAACGCCTGTTTAAGCTGCCTAACGTATTCCTTTGCTTGTTTGATTAATCTATCGGTATCAGATGCCTCTGTTGTCATGGCATAGTCTATACCTGCTCTGGCAACGTTTAAATAATTTTCAGGGTTATCATGGATCGAATTTTTGGCAAAACGAACAATTTTTTTCGCCGCTTCGAATTGGGTTTCATAATCATGAGTAATACGAGATAGATCTAGGACTGTCTTATGTCGACGGATACTCCGAGGAGAAATTTCGGTGGCCATCATCACGCACTCCAGTGCGGTCTCAAAGTCATTTTGTTTTATCTGCAAAGCGGTTAGCAAGTCGTATGCGGCAAGCTGCGAGTCTGGTTTGAAGGCTAAACGTAATACCAGTTTTTCTGCTAACTCGTCTTCATTGAGATGCAGATAACTGTTCACTAACCCTAATTGCGCCCATGTGAAGGTTTGCACTTTTAATATAGCTAAGTAGAAGTCTTTAGCCTGTTGAAAATTGCCACATGCCGTAAGCATTTCACCCTTTATTTTTAATGCTAAAGGGAAAAATTCTGAATGTTTAGGGTTGCCGAGAAACAACTCTACCTCTGATAAAGCCCGAATATATTGATGCTTATCGATACACAGATATACATCATTTAAGGCTTTTTTGCGAGCCAAAACTCGGCTTAATCTTCGATCTAACTCTTTGACTGTAAAAGGCTTAGCTAAAAAATCGTCAGGTTGTAATTCAATAATACTCTGTACTAAATCTGAATTAGTATCGGCACTAATAAATACAAAAGCGGTGCTTAAAGGAAGCTCACCATTGGTTTTGATTTCATCATAAAAATAATAACCATCTTGTTCGTGTTTTAAGTTGTAGGAACAAATGATTAAATCAAATCGCTGATTTCGTAATGTGGTTAGAGCAAGGTTGATTTTATCCACATAAGTAATGTCGCTAAATCCTAGCTCCTCTAAGGAATATTTCATATATCCCTTAGCTAGAGCTTGATCATCTACGATAAGTACTTTGGTATGTTTAGCCAGTTGTGAATTCATTGGTAACCAATATATATATAATGCCTAAAGGTTATCGTATTTGAAGCTAAAATAATAAGTCTTAAACACAGAAATTGAGAAATTTATTAACTTAAACATGGTATTAAAAACGGGATATTGAATTTTAAGTAAAGCAGGGGCGGGGTGAAACCTTAAACGTTGTTGAGAAACTTTTTTTTCTTAACAAAAAAAAACCGATAACAGAATTCTGTTATCGGTTTTTTTAAATTGGTGGTCGCTACTGGGCTTGAACCAGTGACCCTCGCCTTGTAAGGGCGATGCTCTCCCAACTGAGCTAAGCGACCGTATTTTATTTTTTATTTATAAGGCTTTGCCTCATAAATAAGGTTCATTAAAAACCTGAATGTGGTGGTCGCTACTGGGCTTGAACCAGTGACCCTCGCCTTGTAAGGGCGATGCTCTCCCAACTGAGCTAAGCGACCAATTTGTATTTCTTACTAGCCTTGGCCGGTAAGAGGAGCGCTATTATAGGTATGAGCTATTCACTGTCAACATCTAAATGAAATTTATTGTGCTATTGGATGAAAAGCGTGCGATTTTCGAAGTGACCCCCAATATATTGGTTGAAAACAGCTTCAGTTTCCCCTCAATCTTTATTCTAAATGACTTTTTGCTGATATAAATTCCCTTAATTGACTGGTAAAATAACATTAATTTCTTAGTTCAGGCTTTTATTCACATGACAACAGTTACCCGTTTCGCTCCAAGTCCCACAGGTTATCTTCACGTTGGTGGTGCACGTACTGCGCTTTATTCTTGGTTATACGCCAAAAGTAAAGGCGGAAAATTTGTGTTACGTATCGAAGATACCGATATTGAACGTTCCACCCAAGCCGCTATCGACGCAATCCTCGAAGGTATGCAGTGGTTAGGTTTAGATTGGGATGAAGGGCCGTTTTATCAGACTCAGCGTTTTGACCGATATAACCAACTTATCGACCAACTGTTAGCTGAAGGTAAAGCTTATAAGTGCTTTATGCCATCTGCTGAATTGGATGCTATTCGTGAAGAACAAATGGCTAAAGGCGAAAAGCCTCGTTATCCTGGTACATGGCGTGAGCGCACTGATCATCCTCAAGATAAGCCTTTTGCGATTCGTTTTAAAACGCCCCAAGAAGGCAGTGTGGTAATTAAAGATCATATCCGTGGTGATATCGAAATCGCTAACAGCGAATTAGATGACTTAATTATCCGTCGCAGTGACGGGGCGCCTACCTATAATTTTTGTGTGGTGGTAGATGATTGGGATATGGGCATTAGCCATGTCGTTCGCGGTGAAGATCATATCAACAACACCCCCCGTCAAATTAATATATTACAGGCCTTAGGTGCGCCTATTCCAGAGTATGCCCACGTATCTATGATTTTAGGTGACGACGGTAAAAAATTATCAAAACGCACCAATGCGGTCGGTGTGATGGAATTTAGAGATGAAGGTTATCTACCACAAGCATTACTAAATTATTTGGTGCGCCTTGGTTGGTCACATGGTGATCAAGAAATATTCTCAGTAGAAGAAATGATTGAGTTATTTTCTCTAGATGCAATAGGTCAGTCTGCCTCTGCGTTTAATACAGATAAACTTATTTGGTTAAATCAACATTACATAAAAACACTGCCTGCCAAAGACGTGGCTGAACATGCTAGATGGCATTTTGCTCAACAAGGTATTGATATTACTCAAGGCCCAGTATTAGAAGACGTGATTACTGTGCAGGCTGATCGGGTTAAAACCTTAAAAGAACTTGCTCAAATCAGTAGTTATTTTTATCAAGAATATGAAGCCCTTGATGAAAAAGCGGCTAAAAAGCATTTACGACCTGTCGCTAAAGAAGCTTTGCTGCTGGTGCAAAGTAAATTATCAGCTTTGACACAGTGGAATACTGAGTCTATTCATAACGCTATTAACCAAACTGCTGAAGAGTTAGACGTGGGTATGGGAAAAGTGGGCATGCCATTACGAGTTGCAGTAACCGGCGCTGGTAATTCACCTGCATTAGATTTAACATTAAATTTACTTAAACCGG
>JAWUXT010000068.1:0-17795 GCA_034111205.1 Paraglaciecola sp.
AATGTCACTAGCGCCCAACGACGACCTCGTTTATTGGTCATCACCCTAACACCTAAGACTAAACCTACAGCGTAAGCGATTTGGTCTCTGTTAGTAGGCTTTAGGTCAACTAAACGACAAGGCGCATAATGTTTAATTTCATTCAGGTACTGGTTAATTGGATGACCGGTTAGATATAGTCCTAACGTAGTTTTCTCACCATCTAACCAGACTTTTTCTGGCCAATGAGGTACTTCAGCAAAGGCTTGTTGTACTTGCTCGGTCTCGGTGGTCAGCAAACCAAACATGTCTGATTGCCCCGACGTTTTATTCTTAGCATGTTGACCGGCTGCGGCCAATGCGTCGGGTAAAGAAGACATTAATGACGCACGATGCGGGCCTAAATTATCTAATGCTCCTGCCAAGACTAATTTTTCTAATATGCGCTTATTAAGGCGTTTGAGGTCGATTTTGGCGCAAAAAACGAATAAGTCACTAAATTTCCCGGTCTCTTCTCGCGCTTCGATAATCGCTTCGATGGGCCCTTCACCCACACCTTTTATTGCACCTATACCGTAAACAATGCGCCCTTCTTCATCCACCGTAAACTTACGGCTACCGGCATTAACATCGGGTGGCAATATGGTCAATCCCATGCGGTTACATTCATCAACCAAGGTCACAATTTTGTCTGAGTTATCCATATCCGCTGACATAACGGCGGCCATAAACTCTGCGGGGTAATGAGTTTTAAGCCATAACGTTTGATAAGATACTAAAGCGTAGGCTGCCGAGTGTGATTTGTTAAAACCGTATCCAGCAAACTTTTCAACTAGGTCAAATATTTTAATCGCTAGAGTAGGATCAATGCCGTTTTCTTTGGCTCCAGTCTCGAATGATTCGCGCTGTTTCTCCATTTCCTCTAGGTTTTTTTTACCCATAGCACGGCGTAATAAATCCGCGCCACCTAAACTATAGCCCGACATAACCTGAGCAATCTGCATGACCTGCTCTTGATACAGGATGATGCCGTAGGTAGGTTGTAAGATTTCTTTTAAACATTCGTGTTGATATTCTGCATCAGGGTAAGAGACTTCTTCACGGCCATGCTTACGGTCGATAAAGTTTTCAACCATACCGGATTGCAATGGACCAGGCCTGAACAGGGCCACAAGTGCAATGATATCTTCAAATGAATCTGGTTTAAGGCGTTTAATCAACTCTTTCATACCGCGGGATTCCAGCTGGAATACCGCGGTGGTTTCTGCATTTTGCAGTAACCTAAAGCATTTTGCATCGACCAAAGGGATGGCAGCGATATCGACATCAATGCCTTTACCCTCTTTGATCATATCAGTCGCCCACTGAATAATGGTCAGGGTACGCAATCCCAAAAAATCGAACTTAACCAACCCTGCAGTCTCAACATCGTTTTTATCGAACTGGGTAACTGGATTTTTACCTTCATCATCACAGTAAAGTGGTGCAAAATCGGTAATTAGTGTGGGGGCAATCACCACACCACCGGCATGTTTACCAGCATTACGAGTGCAACCTTCCAGAATACGACACATGTCGATCAGCTCTTTGACGTCCTCATCTTGGCTGTATAACTCGGGTAAGCGCGGCTCTTCAAGAAAAGCTTTTTCTAGCGTCATGCCCGGAGTGGGTGGAATAAGCTTGGAGATCCTGTCAACAAAACCATAAGGATGACCCAACACACGGCCCACATCGCGCACCACAGCTTTTGCCGCCATAGTACCGAATGTAATAATCTGTGAGACGGCATCGCGACCATACATTTCGGCCACGTGATCAATCACCTCATCACGTCGGTCCATACAAAAATCGACATCGAAATCAGGCATGGATACCCGTTCAGGGTTCAAAAAACGTTCGAATAATAAGTCATATTCAAGTGGATCGAGGTCGGTGATATCCAGTGCATAAGCCACTAATGACCCCGCGCCTGAACCTCGACCAGGGCCAACAGGAATATTATTGTCCTTACTCCATTGAATAAACTCCATCACGATCAAGAAATAACCGGGGAAACCCATTTGGTTGATGACCACAAGTTCAATCTCTAAGCGTTCGTCATACTCAGGGCGTTTTTCTAAACGCACTTGCTCATCAGGAAACAAAAATGCCAAGCGTCTTTCAAGACCTTCTTTAGATACCTTGACTAAAAAATCTTTGATATCCATACCATCAGTCGGAAAATCAGGCAAAAAGTAGGTGCCAAGTTGAACGGTAACATTGCAACGTTTGGCAATTTCCACGCTATTTTGTACGGCTTCAGGGATATCAAAAAATAGCTCAGACATTTCTTCAGAGGTACGTAAATATTGCTGTTCGGAGTATTCCTTAGGTCTACGAGGATCGTTTAAAGTATAACCATCATGGATAGCCACACGAATTTCGTGGGCATCAAAATATTGTCTATCCACAAAACAAACTTCGTTTGTAGCAACCACAGGTAAATCATATTGCTGCGCCCAATCTACAGCACGATGAATATAGTCTTCTTCTCCAACCCTACCGGTGCGGGTTAATTCCAGATAAAAGCGATTAGGAAAGTGTTGTTGATAAAATTGAGTCACATTATGCGCAATATCTATATTGCCCTTAGTCAGCAACACACCTAAATCGCCTGCTTTACCGCCTGATAATATAATCACGCCTTGGCTGTGTTCGACTAACCAATCTTTGTCGATGACGGCCCGGTCTTTAACACTGCCACGTAAATACGCTTTGGAGACTAACAGTGTGATGTTTTTGTAGCCTTTGTTGTCCATAGCTAACAAAGTTAGACGAAACAACGTGCCTTCTAACTCGTCGCTTTGCACCCAAAAATCCACGCCTATAATAGGTTTGATACCGTTAGCATGAGCTTGACTATAAAATTTTACCAACCCACACATGTTCATTTGGTCGGTAATAGCAACAGCAGGCATACCCAGTTCTTTAACATGGGCGATAAGCGGTTTAACCTTATTTAGCCCATCTAACATGGAGTAATCGCTATGCACACGTAAATGTACAAAATTGACGGCGGTTGCTTGTAATTGTTGTGTCATTTAAGAACCTGCTAACTGGCCATCGCGCATAGCAAGAGATTGCTGCACTGGCTTAAAACTCATGCGATATTGAGGCAGTGGTCCAAACTCAGCAAGCTTAGCTAAATGATATGGGGTGGGATAACCTTTATGTTTGGCAAAACCATATTCTGGGTATTGTTGATCTAACACTAACATTTCTTTATCTCGTGTCACTTTTGCAATAATAGAGGCCGCTGATATTGCAGCAATTAAACCATCACCTTTAACGATGGCTTCACTAGAGTAATCCCACTTTGGACAACGATTACCATCAACCATCACATGAGTCGGTTGAATTGCTAATCCCTGAACCGCTCTAGTCATTGCAAGCATGGTGGCTTGTAAGATATTAAGTTGGTCAATTTCTTGGGGACTGGCTCGGCCTATTGACCAAGCTAAGGCATATTGCTTAATTTCAGCAGCCAAAATATCACGTTTTTTTTCGGATAACTTTTTTGAATCGGCTAATCCAACAATGGTATGTTGGGGATCTAGGATAACTGCCGCAGTGACCACGTCGCCAACTAAAGGACCTCGTCCGACTTCATCGACGCCTGCAATCAGCTGAATCACTTCTTTAAATTGGCTTAAGGCTGTTATTTGGCTCATGGCTGTTATTTGGCTCATGGCTGTTGTCCAATCAAGTTAGCCACAGCATATGCAGATTGAACATCTGCGTCTTTTTTGAGTGATTCATGTAAAGTTTCAAATTTAGTAATAAGTGCTTGTTGCTCATCACCACTTTGTAAGGTCAACATAGGTAATAATAACTCACTGATTGTCTGCGGTGTCACGTCGTCTTGCAACAACTCTGGAATTAACTTTTCATCGGCTAAAACATTAGGTAGCGCAAAGTACTTAGCTTTATATAACCACTTCATCATTTGATACGTTAAGCCACTAAGTTTATAGGCTGTGACCATATTTTTCTTACATAACATGGCTTCAAGAGTCGCGGTTCCAGAGGCGAGCAACACTGCATCTGAGGCAATCATGACTTCTCTAGCATGACCTATTACAACCTGTATCGACAAATCAGGATTGTGGGTCTGGATATATTGGTCTACTTGGTCTTTTCGCTGCCGATTAACCACAGGAATTAATACTTTTAAGTCCGCTATATCCGACTTTAATAACAAACAGGATTGAATAAAGACATCTAGTAATGTATCGACTTCACGTTTTCTACTGCCGGGCAATACAGCTAAAACCGTTGCATTTTCTTTAAGCTTTAAAGAAAGACGGGCTTTTTGTTTATCGGGCTTAATAGCAATGTCATCAGCCATGGTGTGACCAACATATTCACAAGGTATGTGATGTTTGTCATATACTTGCTTTTCAAATGGGAAAATACTTAATACTAAGTTGGTGGCTTTAGCTATCTTAAAAATACGTTTTTCACGCCATGCCCAAACGGTAGGGCTGACATATTGCACAGTTTTAATGCCCTTTTTTTTGAGTTTTAATTCTAGGCCTAAATTAAAATCGGGTGCATCAACACCAATAAACACATCAGGTGGATTAGCGAGAAAATGATTTAATAACGTTTTGCGAACAAACATTAGTCTACGAATACGCGATAAAACCTCAACCAATCCCATTACTGACAATTCCTCCATATCAAATAAACTTTGACAGCCTTGAGCCTGCATTTTTGGTCCGGCTATGCCTTCAAAAATTGCATTGGGATATTGTTTTTTGAGTTGTTTGATTAGGCCCGCAGCCAGAATATCACCTGACGCTTCGCCGGCAACTATGCCAACTTTGAGTGCTTTTCCGCTCATGATTTATCGAACTATGCCTCGAGCAGAGTGACTCACAAAATCAGCCAGAAGTTTAACTTCTTGGTTATCGCCAGCCAATTCCAACAACTTTTCAACTGCTTCTGTGGCTCGATTACTATTACGATACAAAATTTTATAACCACGTTTGATTTGCATAATCGTTTCACTGGAAAAACCACGACGTTTTAATCCTTCAGAATTAATACCGCGAGGTGTGCCATCGTTCCCTAACATAATATATGGCGGAACATCAGCCAAAATAATGGCTCCACCACCAATAAAGCTATGCTCACCAATGTGACAAAATTGGTGAGCTGCGGTCAAACCGCCCATAATAACCCAATCACCAATATGCACATGCCCTGCAAGCGTTGCGCCAGTGGCTAATATGCTATTATCGCCAATCACACAATCATGAGCTACATGTACAAAACACATCAGTAAATTATTTGAACCGATCCTAGTAACGCCTTTATCCTGGATAGTGCCTCGGTGAACAGTTACCGACTCACGGATAATATTGTTGTCACCGATAATGAGTTCAGTAGGCTCGCCAGCATATTTTTTATCCTGACAATCTTCGCCAACAGAGGCGAACTGATAAATATGATTACCTTTACCGATGCTGGTTTTACCTTTCACTACCACGTGAGATTCAAGCACAGTGTTATCGCCTATGCTGACATCTGCGTCAATTAGGCAAAATGCACCAACTGAGACATTCTTACCCAGTTTAACAGTGGGATGGATAATGGCAGTAGAATGGATCACCTGTTACATTCTCCTCATGGCACACATAAATTCGGCTTCACATGCAGCTTTACCGTCAACGCTAGCCACACCATGAAACTTCCAAATTCCGCGGCGTTCTTTAATTAACCTTACTTCCATATCCATGCGATCACCTGGCACAACGGGCATTTTAAAACGTGCTTTGTCGATACCAGCATATAAATACAGATCGTCAGAGTTACCCGCCGTCTTAAAACCCAAGACGCCAGCAGCCTGTGCTAACGCTTCTAGGATCATAACGCCTGGGAAAATAGGTTTGCCTGGAAAATGTCCGGTAAAACAAGGTTCGTTAAAAGTGATATTTTTATAAGCGGATATAGACTCATTGAGAGTGTAATCTGTCACTCTATCGACTAACAAGAAAGGATAACGATGGGGAAGCAACGCCATGATATCTTCTATTTCTAGAGTGTTTATATTATTGGCCAAAAGGTGTTCTCCTAAACTAACCAGTCGGTAGCTAAATCACTACTGCTGCTGGCTTTTTTCCAATGCTTTGACACGTTGATTAAGGCTAGTAATATTTCGTAATGCTACTGTATTTTTACGCCATTCTCTGTTGGCATAAGCTGGTATGCCCGACGAATAAACGCCAGACTCTGCAATACTTTTGGTGACCATACTCATGCCAGTAAAAACCACATTGTCACAAACGGTAATATGGCCATTAATGCCGACTAAACCCGCCATGCTGCAATTTTCACCAATAACAGTGCTGCCTGCAATCACAGAACAAGCCGCCATTGCAGTATTTTCACCAATTTCAACATTATGAGCAATTTGACATTGATTGTCGATGATCACGCCATCGGCCAAAATAGTATTGTCTAACGCGCCACGATCAATTGTAGTGCTAGCGCCAATTTCAACTCTGTTACCTATTATAACAGTGCCCAGTTGCGGTATTTTAATCCACTGACCGTTGTCATTTGCGTAACCAAAACCATCACTACCAATTACAGTGTTAGCTTGTATCAAACAATCTATACCTATTATCACTTCATGATAAATAGACACATTGGCCCATAACTTCGTATTGCTGCCTATCTGAGCGTTTATACCAACAAAACAGCCCGCGCCAATAACAACGTTATCTCCAAGTTTGACTCCTGCCTCAATAACAGCATTTGCCCCAATTTTGACGTCTTTACCCAATTCTACATTTTCGCCAATGACAGCTTGAGGAGATATCTCGTGCGCTGGCTCTGGAGTGGTATCTAGTAATTGCGCAGCCTTCGCAAACCCAACATAAGGGTTATTCATAACAAGGGCGGAACAGTTACAATGGGATAATTCGTCAGGATGCAAAATCACGGCTTGCGCCTGCGTATCCTGCAACTGACTCCGATACTTTTTATTCGACAAAAATGAAATCTGACCATTGCCAGCTTTCACTAAGGTAGATAATCCACTAATGAGAGTATCTTGAGTATCAGCACCTGCTAGATGCAGCTCGGCACCAATGCTTCGTGCCAATTGAATAAGACTTATTGCGTGACTCAAAACACCTCCCATGTGGAAACTAAAGCGATTTAGTTGATTTTAGCAATTTGCTCAAGAACTGATTTAGAAATATCGTTATCTGGGTTAATAAACGCCACAGAATTAGCATTCAAAATAACGTCATATTTTTCTTTTGCTGCGACTGCATCGATACCTTGTTTAATCAAACCTAACAGCTTGTTTTGTTCTTCTTTTAAACGAGCTTGAATTTCTTGCTGTAAAGGCTGAGCTTTAGCAGTGTACTCTTCGCGCAAAGCAATAATTTTGCCTTCAAGTTCAGTTTTTTCTTTTGTGCTCATAGTAGCGGCATCACGCTGATTTTTTTCAAGATAATATTTGATGTCTTTTTCTAAACGACTGACTTCTTCTGTCTTGTCTTTAAACTGTGCAGCAATATCCTCTTGAATACTAGCAGCTTGTGGCATAGCCTGAAAAATACCCTGTACATTTACTGCACCAATTTTTTGTTCAGCAAATACTGCTGAACTCGCCATAGCTGTTGTTATCAATGCACCAGCAATTAAACTTTTAGTAAACTTTTTCAAATGGAACTCCTACTTTTATTGTTTTGTGGTTGGTATACCAACCAGAAATTAAAATGTTTGACCAATGTTGAAGGTAAAAAATTTAGAATCATCACCTTCTCTTTCTTGGATTACTTTCGAGAAACTAAAGACCATCGGACCCATGGGTGATAACCATTGTACAGAAATCCCACCCGATGCTCTATAGAGTGTGGGGTCACTATAATCAATTAATCCATCGTTGTTGAATGAATTGTTCACTTCCAAGGTTTTATAACGTTCGTAATCAAACTCGGTGTCCCAAATACTGCCAACATCAACAAATAAACTGGTACGTACCGAATTATCAAAGTCGACCTCTACAAACGGTGTGGGAACAATTAATTCAACCCCACCGAGGATCATGGCATTACCGCCTAATGAACGTGTAGAAATAGAGATGGTGTCGTTCGAATCATCACCTAAAATCACTTTACCGTTAGGGTCAGTGATGACGTTTGCTGGTGTCACCTGCACACCACGAGGCCCTACTGTATTATTTTCAAACCCTCTAAGTGAATCTGAACCACCAGCTGTAAAGTGTTGGGTGAAAGGTAATATTTGGTCAATACCGCTTACGTCACCATAACCATTACCATATCCCATTTTTAATCTAGCCAAGAACGACCAACGTTGATTTCTAGATAATGGAAAATACCATTTACCATCCAATTCGGTCTTAAAATAGTTCACGTCGGAGTTAGGCGTGGTAACACCAAATGAGGCACGTTGCGATGAACCTGCGGTTGGAAACACACCTCGGTTAAGGGTACTACGTGACCAAGCTACTGACGCTAAGAAACTATCATAGTTAATCGCGGCATCAGGATTGTTCTCATCTACAAATTGATTATTAAAACGCGTTGTTTGAACAAAGGGTTGATTCTGAAACAGCTCAACGGTGCTGTACGTTAGACCAAAATTAATTCGATTAAATTGATCTATGGGATAACCAATATTACTACCCACTGAAAACTGTTTACTGTTGTACTGGATCAGGTTCGCCGAACTACCATCAAATTCACTATAAGACACTGAACCGCCTAGGCTAATACCATCAATAGTGAAATAGGGGTCTGTGTAAGACAACTGCACACTCTTCTGATAGGAAACTGTACTTACATTAAATGCAATACGTTTACCTGTACCTAGGAAATTATCTTGCTGAATTCCAGCCTGCAAACTTAGTTTGGTTCGGTCGCCATAACCGATACCTGCGTTAAATGCACCAGAAGGCTGTTCTTTAACCGTGAAATTAACATCAACTTTATCTTCTTCGCCAGGTAGACGAACGGTTTCAAAGTCCACATTTTCCATATAAGTCAGACGTGAAAGGCTATTTTTAGACGATTCTAGAGTAGCGTTAGATAACCACGACCCTTCCATTTGTGACACAGATTGGCGCAGCACTTCATCAGCCGTGCTGATATTACCAGCAAAGTTAATGCGTCTTACGTAAATACGTTTACCAGGGTCAACAGACAATACTAACTTCACCGTTTTGTCTTCTTCGTTAATGTCGGGAATAGTGGTTACCGTGGGATAAGCGTAACCGTATCGGCCTAAATACTTACTAATAAACTCTTCTGTGTAAGTCACTTCAGCTTGATTATACAATTCGCCTTTGGTTAATGGCAGGACCAACTTTATGTAATCTTCATAGCCTAACAAATCACCAATTAGCTCAATATCAGAGATGGTGTATTGTTCGCCCTCTTCCAAGTTTAAGGTGACATAAATGCCAGTTTTATCTGGTGTCATAGAGACTTGAGTAGAATCGATATTAAAACGTAAGTAACCACGGTCTTTGTAGTAGCTAGTAATCGTTTCCATATCGCCAGTTAAGGTTTGTTTTTGATAGCGGGTTTCTGATAAAAAGTCCCACCAAGGTGTATCAAATTTTAACTCTACAAGTTCTAACAACTCAGGATCACTGTAGGTGTCATTACCAACAATATTAATCTGCTGGATTTTAGCCGAGTCGCCTTCTTCAAATAACAATTTAAGATCGACCCGATTTCTCGGTAGGGGTGTAATAATCGCCGTCACATCAGCGTTATATTTACCAATGCTGTAAAAGAAATCTTTTAAACCATTTTCAATTGAAGTCAAAACAGTTTTGTCTAAAGGTTCACCAACCAAAATATTGGCATCGTTTAGACTTTGTTGTAACTGTTCATCTTTAATATCATCATTATCTTCAAATACAATGTTACTGATAGTCGGTCTTTCAGTAACCCGAACTAACAGGGTATTACCGTCACGAAGAATTTGAATGTTTTCAAAATGGCTTGACGAATACATAGACCGAATAAGTTGTGAGATCCTAAAGCTATTCATCTCATCGCCGACTGTAACCGGCAAATAAGTCAAAGCGGCACCTAAGGCAACACGCTGCAAACCTTCAACTCTGATGTCTTTTACGACAAATTCACTCTTCGGGGCTGCTTTCGCGAAGCTAGCAATGGATAATATTAATCCCGCAACAACTAACTGTTTAAACTTCATTTAATAATATTCTTCCTAAACGCACAAAAACATGTGTTGTGCATGGTCAAATCGACCAATAAAAATTATAAACGCGAAATATCATTTACTATCGCGATGCTCATTAATAGCAGTAGCAAAACGCCACCAATCTTAAATCCCACTTCTTGTACTGATTCTGGGACAGGCCTACCACTGAAAAGTTCTATAAAGTAATAGAGTAAGTGCCCACCATCAAGCACTGGCAGAGGTAAAAGGTTAATTATGCCCAAATTAACGCTAATTAACGCTAGAAAGCCTAAAAAATATACTAAACCTAAGCTGGCACTCATGCCTGCACCTTGAGCAATCGAAATAGGACCACTCAGATTCTTCACCGATACATCACCGGTTATCAACTTCCCAAGCATCTCAATACTCAGTGTCATCAAACGCCATGTTTTGTCCATTGCTTTGGACATAGCTTTAACGACACCGTATTGATGAACAAATACCACACCCTCGGGCCAAGGTTCAAGTGTAGGAGTAAACCCCATATATCCTTTTGTAGTTTGTTCTACAGTTTTACTACCAATGGTTCCATTTAAGCTTATGATTTGCCCATTTCTAAGCACACTAGCTTCAACAGTCTCATTAGGTCTTGTAGAAACATATCCCACTATTTGTTCCCAACTTTGCATACTAGTTCCATCTAAACTGACAATTTTGTCATTTGCCTGGAATCCAATGCTCTGCGCGGCAGAGCCATCTTGTACAGATCCCAACACATTTAGCACTTTAGGACGAAATGGGATAAGGCCTAAGCTACTAAAAACTGAAGTTTTATCTGGATCGAATTTCCATTCGCTTAAGTTAATCGTGGCTGAACGTTCAAATGTAGTTTTCTCATCGGTCCATTTAACAAGCATCTCATCGTGCCCAATAAACGACATAAACTCATAAGCGACATCTTCCCAGTCGACCACTTTACGATCGCCGACTTGCGTTAAAATGGCATTTTGAGGAATATTGACTTGGCTGAAAACACTGTCTGGTTGAATACTACCCACAACAGGCTTAATAGTTTGTAAACCGATTAAATACATCACAAACAAAGCAAATATTGCGAATAGAAAATTCACACCTGGCCCTGCAGCGATAATAGCAATACGCTTTAATACATGCTGGCGATTAAAAGCGTAAGGCAAGTCTTCTTCACTTACCTCATCGACCCTTTCGTCAAGCATCTTCACATAGCCACCCAATGGGATAGCAGCGATTACATACTCAGTGCCAAGCTTGTCAGTTCTGCGCCAAAGGGCTTTGCCAAATCCGATAGAAAAGCGTTGTACTTTCACACCACATCTTCGGGCAACCCAAAAGTGCCCCCATTCATGCACAGCCACCAAAATCCCTAAAGCGACAATAAAAGAAACCAGACTAATCAAAAAACTCAAGAACCAACCCTCTGCATAGATGCCTGACTAAGATTACTAATAATATTCAGACTGAGCCTACGCGCAGAATTATCACTTTCAAGCACCGCTTCAATAGTATCTAAGTTGTGAGATGATGTTTGCTGCAAACACTCTTGATTCACTTGTGCGATTTGCATAAATCCAATTTGCCCTTGTAAAAATGCATCCACTGCCACTTCATTTGCGGCATTAAGCGTGGTGGTAGCATACTGACCTGCGCTACTGGCTTGCATGGCGAGTATCAAATTAGGATAACGCTCAGCTTCTGGCTCAGTAAAAGTAAAATTTGCTAATTGACTAAAGTCTAAAGGGGCAACACCTGATTCGATTCTATCGGGGAAAGCTAATGCATGAGCAATAGGCGTGCGCATGTCCGGATTGCCCATTTGAGCCAACACCGAACCATCTAAATATTGAACCATAGAGTGAATAATACTTTGTGGATGTAACACCACCTGAATATCCGAGGATTCAAGCCCAAACAACCACTTTGCCTCAATAAACTCTAAACCTTTATTCATCATGGTCGCCGAGTCGACAGATATCTTGCGACCCATATCCCAATTAGGATGAGCGCAAGCTTGGTTTGGGGTGACATGATGTAGTTCACTAAGTGGCGAGCTCAAAAACGGCCCACCTGAACCAGTTAAAAGAACTTTGCTGATACCAGAAGAACACAACTCGCCGTATTTAAAATCAGCGGGTAAACATTGAAATATAGCATTGTGTTCACTGTCAATAGGCAGAATTTGGGCATTATGCAGGTTAGCAGCTTGAATAAATAAGTCACCCGACATGACTAAGGATTCTTTGTTTGCAAGCAGCACCTTTTTACCTGCTTTCACCGCAGCTAAAGTAGGTAACAAGCCAGCTGCCCCCACTATAGCAGCCATTACAACATCGACCTCGGGAGCACTAGCAACTTGCTCAAGCGCAGCTTGACCACTTAACACTTCGCAGGTTAATGAATGGTCTGAAAATAACTTTTTAGTATCTTTAAATTGCTTAGGATCAGCAATCACTACATATTTAGGTGAACATAATAAAGCCTGCTGCAACAACAATTCTATATTGCAGTTAGCGGTCAACGCATAAACGCTAAACAACTCGGGGTGCCTATTTATGACATCTATAGTACTTTTACCTATTGATCCCGTTGCGCCTAGAATACTAATGTTTTGCATTAGGCCATCCACATGACATAACAGAATGCAAAAACAGGGAACGCCGCAGTCAGGCTGTCTATTCTGTCCATAACTCCGCCATGACCAGGAAGTAAGGTTCCACTGTCTTTTATGCCTGCACAGCGTTTAAACATACTTTCATTCAAATCACCTAAAGCAGAAACACCGACGGTTAATGCACCAACCAATATGTGTAACCAAATACGAGATGGATCAACTTGATAATGCAACGCGGCAAAAGCGATGATGGCCGAAGATGCAAACACCCCTCCCATCAGACCTTCTATCGTTTTCCCTGGAGAAACTTCAGGTCGCAATTTATGTTTACCAAATTTAACGCCAACAAAAAACGCACCTATATCGGCAGCCCAAACAATGCCCAGCACATAAAAAATGAGTGAAGCACCGTAGTATGGGTCCACGTCGAACAAACTGGTGCGCAGCGTAACAACCGCTACCCAAGTTGGGACCAAAGTTAAAAATCCAAATATACCGCGGAGTATCTTACTGGTGTACCACACAGAACTGTAACGTGGATAGGCAATAATCATTGCCAGTGACACGACCCACCAGATCGCAGCTACGGATAAAATATAGGTATATAAACTATTTAACTGACCTTGATACCAAATCAAATCTGTCGGCAACATTATTGACAGTATCAGGCATATTGCAACGACTAAAGCTGCATAGGCACTTTTGGTAAAAGTGCGAGTCATACCGGACATACTTGACCATTCCCAAGCCCCCAATCCCATCACCATCGCAATCATAATTTGAAAGCTGAATAGAGGTAGATATAAAATAGCAAATAATGCCAAAGGAGCAAGAATAAGCGCAGTGATAATTCTTTGTTTTAGCACAAACGCCTCTCAAATTTGTTATTTTTATTATAATTAATCATTAACTTACCTGCTCTGATGTTTTTCCAAAACGTCTTTGCCTGTCAGTAAAAGCATCCACTGCGACTTGGAAAACAGCTTCATTAAAGTCTGGCCAAAAGTCTTCTGAAAAGTACAATTCGGCATATGCAATTTGCCATAACAAAAAATTACTAATTCTTTGTTCGCCACCGGTGCGGATCAATAGATCAACAGCCGGTAAGTCTGCTGCACAGGTATGTCGAGTAAATGTCTCTTCGTCGATATCTGCCACATCGATCTGACCCGCTTGCACTTGTTTAATTAACTCTTTAGCCGCATTGACTATGTCCCAGCGACCGCCGTAGTTAGCAGCAATATTCAAAACTAAACTGTCATTTTTTTCAGTCAACGCTTCCGCGTCTCTGATTTGATTCACCAGCTTACTATCAAACCGGCTCGTATCCCCAATAATTTTGAGCCTAACATTATTTTTATGTAGTTTTTTGACTTCACTTCCGAGTACCATCTTAAAGAGTTCCATTAGCACCCCAACCTCTTCGGCTGGTCGGTTCCAATTCTCACTGCTAAAAGCAAAGAGAGTAAGAACCTGCACACCATTCTTTAATGCATAGGATACTGAGGCTCTGACTGCTTTGACTCCGGCTCTATGGCCAAAGGTGCGAATCTTGCCTTTCTTTTTAGCCCAACGCCCATTGCCATCCATGATGATAGCAACATGTCGGGGCATTGTTATTTCGACTAACGGTTCAGATGAATTCATTTATCAATTACAACTCAATTACACTTCCATTAAGTCTTTTTCTTTCGCTACTAAAATTTCATCAATTTCTTTTACAAACGCATCCGTTAATTTCTGCACATCATCTTCACCACGACGACTATCATCTTCACTGATTTCTTTTTCTTTCAATAATTCTTTAATATCGCTATTAGCATCACGACGAATATTGCGAATAGCCACTTTACCTTGCTCAGCTTCGCCGCGGACAACGCGGATTAAATCTTTACGACGTTCTTCAGTCAACGCAGGCATTGGAATTCGCATAACAGAGCCAGCACTCATTGGATTAAGCCCTAAATCTGACTGCATAATGGCTTTTTCAACCGCTTTTGCTGAACTTTTATCAAACACGGTCAATGCTAACGTTCGCGAATCTTCAGCAATGATATTAGCCAATTGTTTAAGTGGCGTGTCTGTACCGTAATAAGGCACCATAATGCTGTCTAATAAGCTAGGATGAGCTCGGCCAGTTCGAATTTTTGAAAGCTGCCCCTTTAAAACACTGATACTTTTTTCCATGCGCTGACGCGCGTCATCATTAATTTCGTCAATCACGATAGTTTTCCTATTTCTACTTTATTTATTTGTTTATTTCTTCAGTATGGCAGATCAATGTGCCTACATCTTCACCCATTACAACCGCTCTCATACAGCCAGGAGTATTCATGTTAAACACACGAATGGGCACATTATGATCACGAGCTAGAGTAAAGGCAGCCAAATCCATTACTTTTAATTCTTTGTCTAACACTTCATCGTAAGATAATATTTTGTATAATTTAGCTTCTGGGTTTGTCGCTGGGTCGTCGTCGTAGACACCATCTACTTTAGTGCCTTTTAACACCGCATCGGCCTCGATTTCAATGCCGCGCAAGCAAGCAGCAGAGTCGGTGGTAAAAAACGGATTCCCAGTACCGGCAGAAAATATCACTACGCGACCGGATTTGAGTAAACTGATGGCCTCTGCCCAGTTGTAATTGTCACACACACCATTTAATGGGATAGCTGACATCAAACGGGCGTTAACGAAAGCACGGTGCAATGCATCACGCATTGCAAGACCGTTCATAACGGTAGCCAACATCCCCATGTGGTCACCGACCACACGATTCATGCCGGCTTTAGCCAAACCTTCGCCCCGAAAAAGGTTACCACCACCTATAACCAACCCAACTTCAACGCCAAGTTCAACTATTTCTTTGATTTCTTGGGCCATGCGTTCTAACACCTTAGGGTCGATGCCAAAACCTTCATCTCCCATAAGTGCTTCACCACTGAGTTTTAACAATATTCTTCGATAAGCGGACTTAGGTGCGATACTCATAGACTGATATTCCTTAAGGTGATGAAAGGCGGCGATGTTAAAGGGCCTGTAAGGCTATTCTACATATACCTGTGTCGTTTCAAAATAACAGATTTAAAACAATACAGGTATATATAAAAAAGCACCTCAAATTGAGGTGCTAGTATTATACCCAAACAACTTTAAAATGCATGTTTCAGCGTGAATTAAAATTGATATTGGTATTCATGCCTGAGGCATTTTTATTTTTTAACGGCTGCCATTTGTGCAGCAACTTCAGCAGCAAAGTCTTCTTCTTTTTTCTCGATACCTTCACCCACTTCAAAACGCACGAAGTTAATCACCTCAGCGCCTTTTGATTTAAGTAAATCAGCAACTAGAATAGAAGGGTCTTTTACGAAAGGTTGACCAGTCAAACTAATTTCACCAGTGAACTTCTTCATACGACCAGCAACCATTTTTTCTGCAATTTCAGGTGGTTTGCCAGATTGAAGAGCTATATCCAACTGAATTTCTTTTTCTTTAGCTACCACTTCAGGAGACACATCTTCAGGTCTAACAAATTGTGGGCTAGAAGCGGCAACATGCATAGCGATGTCTTTCGCTAATTCTTCATCGCCGCCTTGTAAAATAGCGATAACACCAATGCGTGCACTGTGTACGTAAGCGCCAAGGTTATCACCTTCAACTGTTACAACACGACGAGGGCTGATGTTTTCACCAATTTTAGCGACTAGAGTGTCACGTAAATCACTGATTTTAACACCATCGACTTCTGTGCTGTTCAATGTGTCAATGTCGTTAATTTTATTCGCGAAAGCGGTTTCAATCAGTTTTTGACCGAACTTAACGAAACCATCATCTCGAGCAACGAAATCAGTTTCACTGTTAACTTCCATCATAGTTGCTACGCCTTTAGCAACTTTAGTCAAAATCACACCTTCAGCAGCAATACGACCCGCTTTTTTAGCGGCTTTCGCTTGTCCATTTTTACGCATATTTTCAATTGCTAGCTCAATATCACCATCAGTTTCAACTAAGGCTTTTTTACAATCAAGCATGCCGGCGGCTGTACGCTCACGCAATTCTTTTACTAAGGCTGCAGTCACTGCCATTTTCGTTTCCTCATCTAAATAATCTGTATGATTCATTCAAACTAATCAATTAAAAAAATCATATGAAATTAAACATTTAAAAACAGGGGCAAAGGCCCCCGTTTAATTTATTCGTGTTAGGTATAAAGTTTATCGATACCTATAGTGTCGCTTAACGCTGAAGTAATTACTCAGCCGCTTCTACGAACTCACCTTTTTCAGCTTGCGCTTCTAGGTTTTGATCACGACCATTGATAACAGCGTCAGCTGCAGCGTTCAAATAAAGTTGAACGGCACGGATAGCATCATCATTACCAGGTACGATGTAATCAACACCATCTGGGTTAGAATTAGTATCAACTATTGAAACAACTGGGATACCCAAGTTGCCAGCTTCAGTGATAGCAATATGTTCGTGGTCTGCGTCTACAACGAATAACACGTCTGGTAAACCACCCATGTTTTTGATTCCACCAAGACTAGTTTCTAGCTTGGTCATTTCGCGCGTAAGCATTAACACTTCTTTTTTGGTCAATTTTTCGAACGTTCCATCTTGGCTTTGTTGCTCAAGTTCTTTTAAACGTTTGATTGACTGACGAACTGTTTTCCAGTTAGTTAACATACCGCCTAACCAGCGTTTGTTAACATAAAATTGGTCACATTTGTCTGCGGCATCTTTCACGGCATCACTTGCTGCGCGTTTAGTTCCAACGAAAAGAATTTTACCTTTCTTGGAAGCTATGCCGCCAACAAAGTTAAGTGCTTCGTTGAACATAGGAACAGTTTTTTCAAGATTGATGATATGAACTTTATTACGTGAGCCGAAAATGAAAGGTTTCATTTTTGGGTTCCAGTAACGAGTTTGGTGTCCAAAGTGTACGCC
>JAWUXT010000069.1:0-7123 GCA_034111205.1 Paraglaciecola sp.
CTTTTTAGTCTGGTCAACAACGCGGTAGAAATCAGCACCCATACGGTTTAATTTATTAACGAAGATGATACGCGCAACTTTTGAGTCATTCGCATAACGCCAGTTAGTTTCTGCCTGAGGTTCAACCCCACCAGAACCACAAAATACACCGATACCGCCATCTAATACTTTAAGTGAACGATAAACTTCAACTGTGAAGTCAACGTGCCCAGGAGTATCGATTACATTGAAACGGTGATCTTTCCAAAAACAGCTTACCGCTGCAGACTGGATAGTAATACCGCGCTCGGCTTCTTGTTCCATGAAATCGGTAGTAGATTCACCGTCATGTACCTCACCAGTCTTATGTATTTGACCAGTAAGTTTAAGGATTCGTTCTGTAGTAGTCGTTTTACCCGCGTCAACGTGGGCAAAAATACCAATGTTTCTGTACTTTGCTAAATCTGTCATTATTCCAACTTCAGTCTGAGTAAAAATTGCGCAGGATTATACAAGATATTTCGACATGATGCCGATTTTCTTTTGTATAAAAATTAATAAATTAAAAATCAGTGCGATTTTAGCATGTTGTTTGTATTTAATCCTAAATAGGAGAACAGAAAACAGCAGTGACCACGTTATTTTTATAACTTAATAATTTTGATTGTCATTTTGCTTATTATTTAAATATGAGTGATGAATGCAGCACCTACGCTAAACAAAGAGTGCCACAGGTCTTTGGTGTATCGATTGTAACTGGTGGGAGCAATTTATGTGTATTTGCTTAAACTCAGTATTTCTCAATATCAATGTTGTCGCTTTAGCAAACATGATCAGCAACTGACTTTCGTCTGTAACATGGCCTGCTAAAATTAAACCCTTAGCAAATCTCTAAAACTATGGTTTAGAGCATTGGCATAACACGATTACGCCCTAATCGTTTTGCTTCATAGAGTTGTTTGTCGGCTTTCTCGATAAGTGCAAGTGGATTCATACCTTCTGTGAATTTTGCCACACCAATTGAGGCTGCAATGTCGCCCATCATTTCACCTGTTCGCTTGTCTTTCACTCCTATTTTTTCAATCGCTTTACGCATTGATTCGGCCATACTTCGCGCTTTACTAAAGTTTGAGTTAGGTACAATGATAGCGAACTCTTCACCACCAAAACGAAATGCTTGAGCGCCGTCTCGGCAAGTTGCTTGGAGTTTTTTTGCGGTGGCTTTTAATACTAGGTCACCCATGACATGGCCGTAGTTGTCATTAATTTTTTTGAAGTGATCAAGATCAACTAACATCAAACATAAATTAGGTTTTAAAGACTGAGTAGCTAGCTCTTCATCGAAGTATCGTCGATTACATAGCCCCGTTAGTGCATCATATAATGCGTCATGTTGGCTTTTTTCAAGCTGACCTCTAAGTGCCTCTATTTCGTTTTGTGCATCGGCTAAGGCGGCATTAAAGCTGATGGTGCTACGCCTGATGTTTTGGGTGTCTTTGACTAAACTACGCACCAAAGCCATTACTTCTTCTAAAGACAAACCTTCTTTTTCAACTTTAGCCAGGTCATCAACGCAAGCATCCATGGTTTCTTTAAAGTTGGTAGTTTCTGAACGTGTGTCTTTAAGTGACTGAGATAGTTCAACAAGCATAGCTTCTACAGACTGGCGCAATTCCCATGCAGTGACTTCTTCTGTTTCTGCTACATAATTACGATAAAGTTCTTTTGTTTTTATCTCAGATAATTGCACATTGTTATCTAAGACTTGATCAATCGCCGTTTTTAATTCAGGTGACTCATTAGAAACATAGGTGAACCAAAGGGCATAGTTGGTTGGGATAGCAGAAATTTTATGCTTCAACAATAACGGGATAGTCTGTTTTAGTATTGCGAAAGACTTTTCTAAATTTTTATCAGCCATTTTATATATCCTTTTTAACCCTGTAATTAGTTTACACAAAATAGTCGCGATGGCAGAATAAAAACCGTTATTATCGTTTTACATTTCATCAATCTTAACCATTGGAGCAAGCAATATGATAAAAAAAGCTATAGCAGTATTGGTAGGTACAGCAATATTGAGTACATTATCTGTGTTCGCAGAGCCCGCAAAATCAGAAAAACAAGCTAAAGACGTAACTCAGTATAGACAGGCTATTTTAAAGCTTGTGAAGAGCAACGTGGGCGCCTTAGGGGCAATGAACAAAGGTGCTATTCCGTTTAATACAGAAACGATGCAAACCAATTCATTACGTATTGAACAATTATCTTTGATGTTAGAAGACTATTTTGCCACTGACACAACTGGATTTGATGTTGATACAGCAGCTTTAGATAAAATTTGGGGAAATCAAGCTGACTTTAAAGACAAAATAAGTGCTTTGACTGTTGCTGCTAATAATTTGAACAAGGTTGCTAAAGCGGGTGATTCAACTCAGTTTAAGCCTGCAATTGGCCAAGTTTTCAAAAGCTGTAAAGGTTGTCACGACAATTATAAAGAAGACTAAAATTGTGGGCATTTCACTACGAGTGAGTTAAATGCCCGTAAGTTGGATTAATAATAGTATTCTTCTAATGGCGGAGGGTTAATTTCAACTAACCAGTAAACAAAAATCCCTACCACTATGGCTAAAATTAAAGCTTTAACTAATTTGGAGTGAGTGATGCCTTTAGATGCATCAACTATTTTCTGACCTGTCAGCATGGGGGTTATCAAGTCATGTTTTAGCCCTAATCTGTACCAGATTATCGCTAATAAATGAATGACGACTAGACCCATTAATACATCAAAAATATTCTTGTGTAACCACTGCATCCATTCTTGTATGGCACTGTTAGCACTATCGTAGTATGGGCCAGCACTGACTATATCGTCAGAAGTAAATAAGCCACTAATAGCTTGTAATCCAACCAGTATTAACACCGCTGGTAATAACAATCCACCCAGAGGATTATGCCCTGTAGTATAATTTTTTTGCTTTGAGGTGAGTGATCGTAAATAGCTAATAATAGCTTTTGGGCCTGCTATAAAACTGCTGAATTTTGAATATCTTGTACCAAAAAATCCCCACAATAGCCTAAATATGATCAGCCCCAAGGTAAAATATCCAATATAGAAATGAATATCCATGGCATTTTCTAATACTTCAGTAGTTAACCATTGGCCAAATAAACAAAGTACTAGTAACCAGTGAAATAATCTTACAGGGATATCCCAAACTAAATATTTTTTCATATTAGGGTGTCTTTTTTATGTAATAGATTTTAAATAGAGTAGGCCTTAACAAAAAACTAGTTAAGGCCCTTTCAGAAAGAAAGCCTAATGTACCCAATGATGCTTTTGTGCTTTAGCATCGATTGCTTGTTGTGTTGCCTTGGGCATAAACAATTGGTTGTTTTGTTCGAAGAAAAAGGGTTTGCGATGTTTTTTGCTGCCGACTTCATTCATGGTCGCTGTCTCATAGATGCGGCCATTTAATACTGTGTATTCAACAAACTCACTAAGACGAATGTCGCTTAAAACGTCACCGTCAATAATCATCAAATCGGCTACTTTACCCACTTCAATACTGCCTATTTGTTTGTCCATACCTAAGTGAGTCGCACCGTCAATAGTGCCGCCTCGAAGCGCTTCCCAAGGCGTAAATCCACCTTGATTCATTATCCATAATTCCCAATGAGAGGCTAATCCCTCTCTCTGGCCATGGGCACCAATATGCACACTTACGCCATTGTCTCGCAATGTTTTAGCATACTCAGCAACAGCGACATGGTTGTATTGATTGTCTGGTGCAGTCGGGCGTCTAATTGAACGTTTATCTACCAAAAAGCTTGGGGTATAGCGCATTAAACGCGGGTTTTTCCATACTTCGGTTCTGTCATAAAAGTATTCTTCGCCCATCATGCCGCCGTAAGAAACTACGAACGTTGGGGTGTACCCGAATTTTGTTGCTGACCATAAAGCGGTTAAATCATCATAACCTTTGGCAATTGGCAGTGAATGTTCAAGACCTGTATGACCGTCTACTAACATTGATATGTTTTGCTGAAATTTGCCACCGCCTTCTGGTACTACCATCATACCTAGTTCTTTAGCTGCAGCTAAAATCTGTTGCCGAGTGTCACGTCTGGGTTGGTTGTAACTTTTGACTGAAATTGCTCCCGTATCTTTTAGCCTTTGCATATGAAAAAGAGCATCGTCATAACTATTGATAATGGCTTTGTATCCTAATCCTTCCGCCCCGTATAATATTGTTCCAGTGGAGTAAATTCTTGGGGCAACTATTTTTCCTGCCCGCTGTAATTCGGCAGCCGAGAATATCTCGGTGGTATCGTTTGATGGGTCATGAATAGTTGTCACACCAAATGCTAAGTTAGAATACATGCTCCAGTTTTGCTGTGGTATGATTTCATTGCTGCCTTGTGAACCGTGGGCATGAGCGTCGATAAGACCAGGCAAGATGGTTTTGCCTTTGGTGTCGATTAACAATGCTTCATCAGGAATAGTCACATCTCCAGATTTACCTACTTCTACAATTTTATTATCTTTGATTAATACCACACCATTTTCGATCACTTCTCGTTGCCTATTAGCATCGCGCATGGTTACTACCGTGCCGCCTACTAAGGCTTTGTAACCTGTGGGTTTGTCTGCTTTTTGCTGGAAAGATAAGTCAATTCCTTCACTTACTGGTTCTGGTAACTCTTCTGGGGCCTCTGCAAAAAAAGCAAAAGCATCTTTTAATTTTCGTTCATAAAAAGTCGCACCGTGATACCAACTAACTGATTGGTTATCTGCGCTCCAAGTTAGATATTCACCCGCGCGACTTGATATTTGTTTGACCGGCAATGAAGACATTTTCGGACCAATATTGACACGTTTACCTGTTTCAACAAAAGGTGCTATGTAGGCATTGTATTGATGCACAAAGGCGACCCATTTTTTATCATGAGATAAGCGATATTCTGTTACTTTATCGGCGCCGTATAGATGCTCTCGTTTATCTTCACCATTTAAATCTACACTGACTAATTGAGTTTCAGCATAATCACTACCCGAAACCGATGTGGTCAAATAAATACGAGTGTTGTCACCAGCAAAATGCGGTGCTGAGCCTGATTTAGCAATACGTTTAGTGCCGCCATTTTTAACATTCGCAACATATATTCCTGGTTCAACCGAATACTCAGGGCTGAGCAGGTAGCCACCTGTGACTTTGTCATAAACAACTAACTTTCCGTCAGTTGAGAAGCTAGGGTTAATATAATGCCCCAGCGCTGCTGTTAACTTTTTACCTTTACCACCACGCGCTTTAACGATTCTGACAGTACCCAACTCTTGGTCATCCCAAGTGGTATAGACAATACTTTTACCGTCATTTGAATAACGTGGATACAGTTCATCGTGATCATTTTGTTTGGTCAAGCGTGCTGTTTTTCCAGTTTTGATATCTTTCACATATAACTTGCCCAATGCTTGAAACAATATTGACTTAGCATCAGGAGACTTTTGTGCCCAGCGAGTCATTTTTATAGAGAAGTTATCAGGCGCTACATCTACGTCAAAACGTAACGCGTCTGCGTATTTAAGTTCGGCTTTGACATTCACAGGTATGGTGACGATAGACTGGTCTTTGACAGTTAACTTATGAAATTTTCCACCCGTCCAAAAAACAATATGTTTGGAGTCAGGTGTCCAATCAAAGTAGGCAAAATATCCTTCTGAGCCAAAACCTTCCTGCATGTCTCGTTCAAGGTTCATATACAGAGGTTTCTCCATACCCGTCGCCAAGTCTTTAATAAAAAGTACTGATTTTTCTTTTACCCTACGAATAAAGGCGAGGTGTTTGCCGTCTGGTGAAGGAGTAGGGACAACAGCGCCACCAGTGCCACTAACAAAGCGTTCTTCTTCGCCATTGGCTAATTCGTATCGGGTAATGGCAAAAATACCTTTTAAAGGGTCGCGGTTGTAGCTAAACGTACTGCCACTTGATACATCTTGTGTAAAATACAGGTATTTACCATCGGGTGAAAATGCGGGATCAGCAATATTTTTTTGATCTTTCTTACCATTTACTCGCTCTTTTATAGCCAGTCCGTCACCGCCAGAATGGTGATAAAGCCAAATTTCTCCAGCAGGAATACTACGGCTCGACATGATCCCTTTACTCACTGCTATGTATTGTCCATCAGGGCTCCATTTGGGTGAATGGATTAGGTTGTTTTTTTCAGTGCTGAGCTGTTTTAAATTGGTCCCATCTTTGTCCATCACCCAAAGGTTAGACAAGCCACCTCTGTCAGAAATAAACGCTATTTTTGCTCCATTTGGGCTAACAGCAGGATGAATATTCCATGCAAAATCTTGAGTTAGCGCCTTGGCTTTACCGCCCCTTATGTCTGTGGTGTAAATATCTCCAAGCATATCAAACACCATGCTTTTACCATCTGGGCTGATATCTAGGCTTGACCATGTTGTGTTGTCTGTATCGATTGCTACAGTGGCTAAGTTAAAGGGAGGGTTAAGCACATCCCAGTCTTTTTCGGGCGATGCTTTATCAGTAGATGTTTTATCTAAATCATCTGCTGTTTGACTGAATGCAGTACAAGATAAACTAAGCAGTGTGGCTAAACTTGCTGCGTGCAGCAGAGCCTTTTTGTTGTGTTTCATATTGGTTCCCTGAAATTTTATTGGTTTTTTATATTAAGACTAAGTAATTCAGATAAAATACATTATCACTGTGGTTGATATCTACAAGATAGGCATTCTATTTATGCTGCAAACGAGTAAATACTTGGTGTATATCAAACGAGACACTGAGAGCTTTAATATTTGACCTCGAACTGAATTCTTAGCCATTCGTTACTATTTGTATAAGTGGAGTGAGCCTCATACTAAAAAGTAGGGGAGTGAATGGCTCAGCGTTAGCGATTAGATTAAAGATTTAATAAAATGTTAAGCTCGACGTCATTAACTGATTAATATTGGTGACGTTATAGTCGTTTAACCAGTGCCACTAATAATTTGCACCTGTGGGATATCAGTATCACCTTTTAACACTTTTAGAATGCCATCTTGGGTAAGTGTTCGCATGCCATCTTTCATCGCTTGGGCTTTCATCTCGTGCACAGAAGCTTCTTTATATAC
>JAWUXT010000070.1:0-8655 GCA_034111205.1 Paraglaciecola sp.
AGTGATTAAAGAGGGCCTCAAGGAAGGTGACAAAATTATCACCAGTGATCTTGTACCTGTTATTGAAGGCATTAAACTTGAGTTGATTGAATCTGATGCATTCCAGAAAGAAATTGCAGCCCTCGCCTTGGGCACAAAATAATGATCCGCTATTTTGTGTCCCATCCAACAGCAGCTAACATACTAATGTTAGCGATTATCGCCGTTGGTTTAGTCGCCCTACCCAACTTAAATAAAGAAACCTTTCCTAAGATAGATCTTAATCAGGTGCAGGTCAGCGTTGCTTATCCTGGCGCTTCCCCTTCTGATGTTGAAGAAGGGATCTGTAACCCTTTAGAGGATGCCACAGATGGTATCAGTTTCACCAAAGAGCAGCGCTGTGAAGCACGGGATAACATTGGCATGCTCACCATGGAAATGCAGGAAAACGGCGATATACGCCAATTTATTGATGACATTAAATCTGCGGTAGATGGCATAACACAGTTCCCCGAAAATACCGAAGACCCAGTGATTAAAGAGTTAGGTCGAACAGAACCCGTTGTCACGGTAGCAATAACCGCAAAAAACCTCTCCTCGCCCGAACTCAAAACACTGGCTGAGTATTACCGCGATATCTTGCTAGCTTTACCACAAGTACCTATTGTGACCGTTGCTGGTTTTTCTACGCATCAATTGAATGTTTTGGTCACGTCAAAGGCAATGCTTAAATACGACCTGAGCATTCAAGATATTGCGAATTTAATTAAATCACAGGCGCTGGAACTACCTGTAGGAGTCCTCGAATCCGAAGATACTTCGTATCAAATTCGTTTTGATAATGCACGTAAAACAGCATCTGAATTGGCTTCTTTGGTCATTCTTAACACTGACAAAGGGGGCGAAATAAGATTAGGTGATATTGCCACCATTGAAGATCAATTTGAAAATATAGAAGAACGTGTCGAGCTTGATGGCAAACAAGCTGCACTTCTCAAAGTTAATAAAAACTCTAGCGATGACACCATTACTATTTTCGATGCGGTAAAAGAATTTGTTGACCAAGAAAACGCTCGTTTACCCGATGGTACCAAGCTAACACTCACCCAGGATGCTGCGAGCATCGTTAAAGATCGTCTTCAATTAATATTAAAAAATGCGTGGCAAGGTCTGCTACTGGCAACGTTAGCGCTTCTATTATTTTTTAATTATCGCTATACATTCTGGATAGCACTTGGGTTGCCCGTCTCTTTTTTGGGTGGTTTAGCCGTAATGAGTACACTAGGCGTGAGCATCAATATGATCTCAATGGTTGCCTTGTTAATGGCTATCGGTATTTTAATGGATGATGCCATTGTGCTCTCAGAAAGCATCTCTCATGAATATAATCATGGCAAAAGCCCTATGGAAGCGGCTATTTTAGGTACACAAAAAGTAGCGCGCGGTGTATTTTCGTCGTTTCTAACCTCCGCGTTATTATTTGGCAGTTTATTATTTATGAAAGGCGATATGGGCCAAGTAATGGGGGTTCTGCCCGTTGTGTTACTGGCTGTTTTGACTTTTAGTTTACTTGAAGCATTCCTGATTTTACCGCATCACTTAACACATTCTTTGGAACATACTCATGAAAAAAAGAAACCCAAGTGGCGCACTATTTTCGACGCTAACTTCATAAAACTCCGTGACACGTTCACATCACTTGCCCGAACAGCCATTACCTATCGCTATATTACAGTAGGCATTGCTTTTGCGCTGTTCATACTTTCAATCGGTATGCTGGCAACAGGCACTATCAAATTTAAGGCTTTTCCTGATCTCGAAGGTAATAGGCTTGAAGCACGTATTATCTATCCACAAGGTACACCTCTGGCGAAGACTGAAGCATTAGTTGAAAAGCTTATCGCTGCAGCACGTAAAACACAGCAGCAATTCCAAGAAAATGAGTCAGCACCATTAATTAGAAATATCCAAGTCACTTATAGCGAAAATGCTGATTCCAGCGAATCTGGGGCCCATTTAGCAACCGTCAATCTAGATATTTTAGATACTGAATTACGGCATACGTCATTAGCAGATTTCACTCCCGCTTGGCGTAAAAATACGGGTTCAATACCTGGCATCATCAGCCTGCAATTTAAAGAGCCTTCGTTTGGACCCGCTGGACGCGCGATTGAAATCCAGCTAAGAGGTAATGACCTTGATGAATTATCTAAGGCGTCTTATGAAATTCAAAACTGGTTGATCGGTTATGACGGCGTATCCAATATTCTAGATGATCTACGCCCGGGTAAACCGCAATACAAAGTGAAGTTATTACCTGGTGCACTAGCCGCTGGAGTTGATGCGAAAATGGTTTCGGAGCAATTACGCTCAGCCTATCAAGGGGCAAAAGTTGACGATATTTACAAGGGTCGTGAGGCCTACGAAATTAACGTTAAATTAGACAGCAGCCTTGAAGACGCCCTTGCCGATTTTGACGATATGATCATCTTTTCTAAAACCGGACAAAGCGTGCCCTTGGTGAGTGTCGCAACCATTGAGGAATACCGTGACTACGCACGCATTGGTCATGTTAACCATCAACGTGTAGTGAACATTTTTGGTAATATTGACTCTGCAAAAGCCAACACTTCAGAAGTATTGAATGATACCAAACAACGTTTATTCCCTGAGCTTCAACAACGTTATCCCGACCTCAGCATATCTTTGAAAGGTGAAGTTGAAAGCAGTGCAGAAACCAACAGTTCAATCTTCGCGGGTTTCTTTCTAGCGCTTACTGGGGTATTTCTCTTACTGAGTTTACAGTTTAAAAATTACCGAGAGCCAATAGTGGTGATGCTAAATATTCCACTCGCACTGATTGGCGCTATTATGGGTCACTACATTATGGGACTCGATTTCACTATGCCGAGCATGATTGGTTTTGTCTCACTCGCAGGAGTGGTGGTGAATGATTCAATTCTGCTGGTTGAGTTTGTTAAATATCGCGTTAAGGAAGGCATGGTGTTACATGATGCTGCTAGTCAGGCGGTGCATGATCGCTTCCGTGCCATTTTCCTCACTTCAGTAACCACAATTGCTGGTATGGCACCACTGCTATTAGAAACCAGTTTACAGGCACAAGTGTTGATCCCATTGGTAACCAGTATCGTCTTCGGGATGTTGACTTCAACAATGTTAGTGCTGCTAGTACTACCTGCGGCTTATGGAATTATGGAAGATATTGGTTTTATAGCGTTAACCAATGAAGAGCAAGGAATAGAAGCTGAAGAAGTGGCGCATTTAGGTTAAAAGAACGTTCCGTTGTCCCAAAATCTCAAGGCGAAAATTACGTGTAAACCCATTGTCATCCAATCAAATATTTACAGTCGTTTGCGAATATTTGCGATGGGTATCCTTGTAAACTTATATTGTGAACTTTGGTGGGCTAAAATTGAGAGAAGCGAACAGCGATGTGTATTATGGCCTTTCGAATGACTTATTATTTTCTGCTCTAAATTTATAATATGCTTTGAGGGCTTTGGGTACTGACACATAGGGATTTTCTGTATGACCAGCGCCTTCACTGTAACTATAGTCAGACTTAAAATTTTCAGGTGCATCGAGGTCGATTGCTAACAATAGCCCTTTGAAGGATCCCGTAATGATTTCATTTTCTGCACCACCCAAACTTAAATACAGAAATAATGGCGTCCCGCTAATACTCTTCAAACCGTTAGAAAACTCTTTAACAACGACAGAGTCGTCATACCAAGCTGCTGGGCTAAAAGCAAAATAGCCCGTAAATAACCCTGGATTAGTTGTTATTGTATATAAAACAAAACTTCCTCCCGCAGAGAATCCACTCAGTACTCTGTTATCGTTGATGGAATATTCTTTTTCAATAAAAGGCAGTACTTCGTTTTCGATAAAGCCTAAAAACAAATCCGCTTCACCAAATATTTCCGGGGCGTCCATATCAGGTGGTCGCGCTTCAATCTGAACATCCTGTCTGGCATAAGGAGGCACTAAATCTCTGTTTCGAGAGTCAATCCAAAATAAATTAGGGATAGCCACAACAATAGAATCGTTGATACTACCTTGCTCTGAAAGCTTAGAAATAGTTTCATCCCAACGTTTTAAATTAAAGTTACCATCGGATTTAATAATAAGAGGATAACGTTTATTATTATCGTAACCTTCGGGCAGACGAATGAATATTTTTCGATTTTCTTTAAGCGTAGAAGAGTAAATTGTATGATCAATAAAATTTGAGGTGTATTCATCCACATACGATTTAGACATGCCCCCCGCATAAATCAATAAGGCGACACAAATAACCGCTGCAACACTTTTCTGACTTAATAATTTCACGCGAACCATCCTTGAAGAATAAAACAATGTATTACCCTGACGTCTATATCTAGCCTAAACATGTGTTCAGTAATATCGAAGGTATATGATGCTACTTTTATTTCAATAACTTAGCATCACTCACCTAGTTCTTCAATTAATGGGGTGTCCTAACAAGGGGGCAAGGACAGGAGGGCAAAGAAGAAAAAGAATACCCAGTCATTTTGGCAAATCAGTACAAGGTTAACAGTCTGGCTCAAAACCAAAACTTGGATGTTGTTTAATCCAGCAGCAAGAAATGTTAGATATCGCCTAACTTAAATGAATAATAAACACCCATGCCTTTAAGTCGAATGGGATTTATGAAAGCTAGGATATGGTATGTCTGCCACTGCAGCATATATAATATTTTGTTAATGCTTTGTTAATATTTAATGTGAACCGCTTAGTTTTTAAATCAAGACAAAAACTAAGGGCTGATTCAATTTGACTACAAGCCATTGCGTAAAAGTGGAGCTATTTTATCAAGTAAGCTAAGCCTGATAACTGGCTTGATGTGTATCTATCACACGGTATTCGTCAGACAATATATTGTCCACGAAATGCCATTTAGCACTAGCGCTTTCAGGCGTAATAGTCACAACCATATAGCCTCGCTGATGTAGGTTACAATATTCAAGTTCAGCAATTAGGCTGCTAAGATTTTCAGCGACGACTTGCGCATTGCCATGAGTCAGTTTCAGGTACTTTTCCATACCGGGAGAAGTGATACCTGGAGTGGCAAATTCTACACCCACAACGTACCCTGCTTTATCTTTCAACTTACTGTGCCAAGCATTATGAGTATCGCCAGCAACGACCACTAATCGTTTGTTTTGAGCGCTAAATAAATCGTAGAGATCTTCTCGTTCTTTAGGATAACCATCCCATGCGTCAAGATTATACGGCATCATCGACGCTAATCGTTGTTGTTGTTCTGGAGTGAGTGTAGCCCCCGCGTCAAGGGTGTCTTTGAGGGTTTTTAAGGTGGCAAGGCGCGCCGGGGTATTGGCAATATCATCACCTGCAAATACTTCTACCGGAATCAGCATTTTGGCCATCAATACTTGTTGACCAAGCATTTGCCATTGGCTGCTTGATTGACTCACGTTTTTTTGCAACCAAGTCATTTGTTCTTTCCCCAGGAGTGTTCTATCAGGCTGGTATAAATCTTGTGAAAATTGTTTTATGTCTAACTGTTTGGTTACGGGATCTCTATAGTCGTTGTAACTTAATTGTTTATCACGGCCAACAACGCGGGTATCCAACATGTGCAAACTGAGCAAGTTTCCAAAGTCGAAACTGCGATATATTTCGGGTTTTTGTTCACCATACGGAGGACGAATAGGTAACCACTCATAATAAGCTTGAATAGCAGCAGCACGTCTTATAAAAAATCGCCTTCACCCTCATTATGATTTTGGGCTCCGTTTTTATATGTGTCGTTGCAAACCTCATGATCATCCCACACCGCAATAAACGGCGCTGCAGCTTGTAATCCTTTATCTGTACGATAAATGGCATAACGCTTTCGGTAATCGTCTAGACTGATAATTTCTTTATCGTTATCTGCTGCTAAAGCGCGTCTAATTTCAGCGGCTTTTTCGGTGGCATACCCCCCCATAGGATATTCATAAATATAATCGCCTAAATGCAGAACAGCATCAATGTCTTCTAACTGTGCCGCATGGTCGTAAGCGTTAAAATATCCGGCAGGGTAATTAGAACATGACACCACAACCAGTTTTGAGCTGTATTGTCTTTTTCTGAGGGCTGAACACGCGTCCAAATAATGACAGCGCTACTACTGGGGTCTCCACTCGCTACACCGTGTTCAAATTCAACATTAGAAAGTTTTGTGTGAATGGTCTCTCGTCACTAGCAGACAAATTGATATCCGCAGTTGAAAGGATCTAAAATGGGACATAATTTTAATATATTAATAAGAATTGAATTGTTCAAATATTTTGAGAAAAAGCACGAAAATTTACATTGATATCATGTTCTCTATCTTGGTACACAGGGGGAGTATTCTTACACCTTTATATTTTCCTTATTTTCGGTTTGTATTGATCTTAGCCATAATATGGATTAGAAATGTCTGAAACGTGAAAATAAGCATGCACATTAACCACACACCGTACAATTGGCTTTTTTAGGCACTTTAAACGTCTGCCAAGTAGAGGTCATGCCATCAAACATCATCAGTTTATTAACATTACTTTGCCCATAGTGACACAACACTTTAATCGCTTCTAACGCTTGCATAGCACCAATAATCCCCACTACGGGGGACATGACACCTGACTCAATACAACTTAAATTCTGTTCGCCAAAATAGGCACTGATGCAAGCATAACAGGCAGAATGCTGTTGCGGCACTATGCTCATTAGCTGTCCTTCCATGCGAATAGCTGCACCTGAAATTAGAGGTATACCTGACTGATAACACGCTTGATTGAGGATGTTTCTGCTAGTCAAATTATCAGTACAATCTAATACCAAATCTAGTGATTTTATAAGGTTATGATAGTCATCTAATTCAAGACGTTTTTGTATAACGTTGATTTTAATATCACTGTTGAGTTGTTCTAATGATGCCTTAGCAGACACACCTTTATTTACGCCTACATCTGCTTCACCGTGTAACACTTGACGCTGTAGATTGGTTTTTTCGACGTTATCATCGTCAATTAATGTGATCTCGCCAACACCTGCGGCCACCAAATATTGCGCAGCGGCGCAACCTAAACCCCCTACCCCAACAATCAGTATTTTGGCGTTAAGTAGGACTTCTTGTTTGTCTAGATCGAAGTTAGGTAACACTATTTGCCGGTTGTAACGCAAGGCTTGTTCAGTGGTCAGTATTTGTTTAGGCACGTCGACATTTTAATTTAATAATTAACAATGATTAATTTGTACCACTTGGTCAATGCTCTCGCAATATGCAAATGACTCTGAAAACAGATAACGGTCAAAAAATGCAATTAATCGATGTATATTGCATCTTATGGCATAGTAACTAAATCTGTTTCCTGACAAATGTCCGAGTATAGTAAAGTTTGAAACTAGGCATCAAAGATTGGAACTGAATGAATGTGGAATTAAATTACACCTATCTTAGTTCAATGGTCTGTATTCTAATGGCAGCAGATCCGACACAGCAGACATACTAGCGAAGAATAATATTGCTGTTTAGCTGCTAAAATCCTTCAACATCAACTTTCTCTATCCATCGGCCATGTGCCACTAGGAGGCATTGTGTAAAATTCACAAATTTCTCAGCAAAATTACACCCAATGGCAGTTGTTAAGCAGGCTGATGGTTTTCCATTAGCTTTACTGAATAGATATAAGCCAGAATTTTATTGTTTTCCAGCTGACGCCTATGCGGACTTGGTTCATAAACTCGTATATATTGAACTAGCGCAGATTGTAAAGCAGCGCATTAGTTAAGAAGAGGTCGAAGTAAGTCGTGACTTCTTATAAATGGCTATTACACTTTCTTATACGATCGACAAACACCAAAAGCACGTCACTACCATAATTGCTTGCAGCAGAAGTGATATTCTATTTTCCTAAGGTATAGCTCGAATTTGGTATAATGCTAAGTAGAGTATAATGAGAAGTTAAACGCTATGAAGAAGACCCTCCTGATAATTGGACTCATTGCAGTTTTCGTTGCTGCATTTATATGGTCATTACCGGCGCCAATCGATGACGATTTGAATCAAATTGGTAATGGCAAAAAGTCGGTGGTTTTTATTTACGATCTCAATCTAATAGTGAGTAATCAACAGACAATTGAATTTAATAATGCTAAGGCGGAGCTTGGTGATACCGTAAATTATTTAGTATCACGCACAGGTTATCCAGCAACAGATAAAATCATGCAAAATTACAAGGCAGAAAGTGCCGAACTCTTGTTCTTCGATGAAAGCGGTGAACTTTTCAAGCGCAAATTTGCACTCGTCAATGCAGCGGATTTAACGATAATATTGGCTAGCGTCGACTAAAATGTCATTAGTATGCAGCTTGGGTCTTCCGCTTTCGCTCTTTTTTCCGTTAGCCAAAACGAATCACATTGTAAGATCACAGCCTGTGCCATAAGGGGGCGTTCGATATTCGATATATAAGCGTCTCTGACTCTGAGGGATCCCCACGAATATTCAATCATTAAAATTGGATGCAATCATAGTTCTGAGATTTAATACGGGCGCCTCATAATGCTCGCAGAGCAGTATGAGGCGCTTATTTACATAACCTCGCAAGCCCAAATAGTGAAATGATAATACGCGTTTTTTTT
>JAWUXT010000071.1:0-9142 GCA_034111205.1 Paraglaciecola sp.
ACAGATAAAAGCTTTAGCTTAAATTTGAACTGATAAAAAAAACGCGCCGGTGGCGCTTTTTTTATATATAAAGTTTAGAAAATCACCTCAATTCTGGCAACAATTTCTCTGCCCAAGCAACAACTTCGGCCTCGGGTTCCAAAGTTTCACAAGCATCAACCTCCAGTAGTTCTGTAATTGGCTTGCCTTGTAGTTCGGTTAACAGTTCGAAAATTTGTCGACCTGCTCCACAATACGTTTCACCATAACTGCTATCACCAAGTCCTGCTACGGCAAAAGGTTTCTGCTCCATCAATGGAAAATGTTCACGCAAATCTTCAATAAAAAACTCCAAATTAGGCGGTATATCACCCTGCCCTGTGGTTGAGCTAATAAACAACATAGAAGAGGCCTGTCTAAAGTCATTCAATGTGGGGTCAATAAACACTTCAGAGTCCATTCCTTGTGCCCTCAACATCGAATTCACCTCTTCTGCCACATGTTGTGCATTGCCATAGACCGATCCTACAAAAATACCGATTTTGCTCATATTAAAAATCCCAATTAAGTTGTATTAATTTATATAATTTGGTTTTATGTGTTGCCCTGCACAGCTACAATTTATTTAGTCTTTCTATGTGATGGTGACTGAGTTGCCATTTTTCTAGTAAATCGAACATATTTGTGTCTAATTCACAGTGTAAATATAACGGATTTTCCGATACTGGATGGGTTATGAGCATAGATTTACAGGTCAAGGCTAATTGATGAAAGTGAAATTGTTGGCGTACGAACGAGTTATGTTTACCATCTCCATGGGCGACATCACCAACAATCGGATGGTTGATGTGGGCGAGATGTCGCCTAAGCTGATGCTTACGCCCCGTTTTGGGCGTAAGTTGCACCAATGAATATCGAGCCGATGCATACTTGCTCACAGCAAAGGGTAATTCAAATATATCTAGCCGCTTAAAAAACGTGACTGCATGTTGCGCAGATTTATCTTGTTTGACCATTTTATCCGCTATTTTGTCGAGTTTTTCCTTGAGTGCATAATCTATTTTCCCTTCATCCGTAATATGTCCTCGAACAATCGCTAGGTATGTCTTTTCAATTAACTGAGCTGCAAATTGTTCACCCAATGTTCTAGCGATATCAGCAGATAAGGCGAACACCATCACACCAGAAGTTGGCCTGTCTAATCTGTGAACAGGAAATACATGTTGACCAATTTGGTCACGTAATAACTGCACCGCAAACTGTGTTTCATGCTTATCAAGCATACTGCGATGCACTAACAGCCCTGACGGTTTATTAATGGCGACCAAATATTCATCTTGATAAATAATAGAAAGTAGCATGTTATGAAATGGCAAAAATCAGATCAATTTGTTTAATCACTTGCATATGTGCAGACTGATTGTCCGCAGCACTGAAGCATTGTTCTGCCATTGGCAACAAATGCATGTTTTCTGGCAATACACCTTGAGTATTTACAATTTCAGACATTTTTGGAATAAAAACAAACTGCAACCACTGCTCGAATGACATAGTATCAAAAGCGAAAGGTAGCTTACTTTGAAGGGCCTCAACTGATGGCGAAAAACTCGACCATAACATTGCCTCACGTAGACTTTGTTCTAATTTTAGAATCAGAATTTCGACTTCTTTATGACTACGTGTCATGCTCAACAGCTATTTCCTATGAAAATGACTAATACGTTTATTTTCTAAACAATTAATATTTAATAAGTGCCTAATGTACGTAATAATAACATGAGTCAGATCAATACTATCAGCGAATTTTTACTCCAAGCTGGCACCGATTATCGAGTTTTCGATATTGCTCGTGGTATCAGGCCGCTTGCATCTCAACTTTTTTTAGACATAGAAAGTGCTACCGTGCCAGCTCCCTATCCTAGGCAGCAGCATGCTTGGTTTGGTATTGTTTTTTTTAATAAAAAAATGAGTAATGAGCGCTATATTTGGTTTGTGAAATTACCCATAGATGAACAAGGCTTGGTAATCGGCGCCGCCAGACAACAGTTTTTGCAGACAGTAATAGAAGCGTTAGGGCAAACCCTAGACAAGCAAGATAATACAAATAATCAGCTACCTGAAAACCCTTTTACCTTTGTTCCTAACCAGCAACAACTGGCTGACTTTAATAGTATTAGTCGGATTGAATTAGAAATGCCTCTATCTGAGCACTTAGATTTAGCGGAGCAATATTTGACAGAGCCTGAACGCCACGACTGGCGAGCCGTTCCTCTGCAAGGCATATCCGACTTCACTGCGTCTTTACCACAACACAAGGGCAAACAACTGCTGTTAAAGCAATTTTCAACTCTAGCCCCAGACATGCAGTATGCATTGTGTGCATCCTTAGAGAATCATCAGATAGACGAAGATATTAGTACTTTGCTAATAAATTGGTATCAGCAAGATATTAAGGATGAAAAAAGGCTACACAGTGTGCTTCGAGGGCTGTGTCAAAGCCAAGCTAAGACACACGTTAGCTCGTTTATATCTTCATTACTCGATTCTGCACATGGGCGAACTAGTGCCGTACTCATGCTAATTGCAGCAAGACACTGGCAATATCTAAAAGAATCAACAACTCTCACTATTTATGTCGAACTATTAGCTGTTTGCGAAGACGACGCATTTATTGGCTTGTATTCTGACTTAGTACAAATACCAGAAATAAGGGAAGCCATGTTAGGAGTTTTACGCTGGCCTGAAAAGAGCCCACAGCTCACTCAGGCTATTGGTCAGCTATTTGGTCAAAATACACCATGAACTTATTTGATTTAGTCTTACTTATTGGCATATTTTTGTTGGCAGCGATGTTTTGGCGTTTTCGAGCAATTTCAGAAGCACTAAAAGCCCAGTTGGATGCTTACTGTGAAAGACAACAATTGCAGCTTATTAGTGTAGCAAGAGTAAAAACACGCATCGGAAGTTATCGAGGTAAACTTGACTTTCACAGTGACTTTGTCTTTGAGTTTTCGGGTAATGGCGAAGATAGCTGCCAAGGTCAAGTGAAGATGATTGGTCTAAAGGTACAAAGTATCGATACACCCGCTTATCGAGTTGAATGATTTTAGTGTTTGAAGCTCAGTACTATTAGGGGGTGGGGGAAGATATGGAAGCAGAAATGGAAAAGGCGTGACCTGAAATATTTCAAGCCACGCCTTTAAAGAATTTTGAGGGTCCCTCTCTGCTGTCCGTTGCAAAATCTATCCTGAAAATGTCCGTATTACGCCCTTTCCCTCCAATCTCAATCATCCCGATGAGCCACTCATCCTGAGTGTGTCCTTTATCCATTTATCCCACTTATCCAAATGGGGCACCTTTCTGGTGTATCCGTATTCCTTTAACTTACTGATCCTTTGCAAGTCTCACATCACTGTGTTCCTAGTCCATAAGCTTTACTTCCTTGCAAAGCGCTCATCCTGAGTTCCTGTTCTTTATCTCGTATCCTATACAAGGCACTATCCATTGTGGTCCTATCCTTAAGCCTTACATCCTTGCAAAGCACTCATCCTGAGTTCCTGTCCTTTATCTCGTATCCTATACGAGGCACCGTCCATTGTGGTCCTAATCCTTAAGCCTTACATCCTTGCAAAGCACTCATTCTGAGTTCCTATCCTTTTAATGCAACAGCCTTGTCACATTTACCTCAATCCTGAAGTTGTCCAAATTCATCCTTGATGTCATCCTGACTCGTCGTGTTTCCTTGTGACAAGTAATAATATAGAGGAACTAAAAGTGTTTGCGAGGGGGGTAAGGCAAGAAAATAAAAATATGTAATGAATAATAATAAGATGAAAACATTTATACTTTATAAAACATAAGGTTAAAATTAATATCTGTATAAAAGCAACGGTAATTGACGATTTGACTTACATCTTTGTACGAAATCTCTTACACGCAGAGAGTGATATGCTTACAGCCTATTTTATTGAGTTTCGCGAGACCGGAACATGAGATGCCCTTTAATATGGCCCACTTCTAGTTCTTCTACTAAATTGTAATTTCCGTCTTTAAAAAAAGATAAACATTTGGGCAATGTTACAAACATACTAATTCCCTCACTCTTAGGGTCTTCGAGCATAATACCTTCGATTGCGCTCATTAATACATGACCTAACCCATGATCTTGTTGATCCGGGTGTACACCAATTAAGGACAACATGTGAAAGTACTCAGCAGGCACGCGTTCGCGGATTTTAATTTCTTTATCAACCATTTGTTTAGTACCAAAATAGCCCGCAGTCAAAAGCATCTTCAAGCGCCAATGCCAAAATCTGTTAGGTCCTAATGCCGCATCAGGACTCATTAAGCAAGCAACAGCAACTAGGCGTTCATCATCAAACAAACCAATCATGGGCTGCTTAGCTGCCCAAAATGCGTTTAACTCTTCTCTTATAGCTGAACGCAGACGGGACTCATACCCCTCCTTCTCGTATTGAAATATATCGACAAATAACGGGTCGTCACGATAAGCGACATACAATATCGATGCGGCAATTTTTAAATCTTCAGCTGCTAAATAAACCGCTTTTATGTTATCCAAGTCTGCCAATTGTTCTTCTTGCAATTCCATCGTGACCCACGCCTATTATTTTTTAAACACTCTACCCTATGGATGTTAACTTGTTAATAGTTTGTTGCCATTCAAGAAATTAATTCTTGAAAAAACATATTTGTCTGCTAGAAAGTAAATTACAGTGAGTGGCTCACTGAGGTCATCATTGAGCCACAATAACTAATGTCTAATCACTGATCGCGTCATAGGCGCTTTCGCCCCAACCTACCAGTACGCTATTTTTAAACACTAAAGGTGTACATTCGTTTTTTGTAGTAACTCCATCGCCATCGATACGTTGTGTTCGGTAATATAACACCTGATATGTATCATCTCCTTTTGAATGAAGTTCATTAAAATCTGCGATCCCCATACGATTTAAAATTTCTTCGTAACCGGTATTTTGTTGTAATCGTGAAATATATTTACGGTTTTTCTGCTCTTTATCTTGCCAGTCAGAATGGTGACCATATTCGCCATCACCGTCGACAGAAATAACACACCCACTCAACCCTAGTGATAATCCTAATAATGCGGCCACTGCTAACTTCTTCATTGATTATTCCTTAATATTTTATTTTGGGTAACTTGTCTATAAATGACTAAAGTAGTCAATTTGACATTGAGTATTCAATATTGGGGCCAAAGGGGAAAATAACCTAAGCTTCTGTTTTCTATAAATATATAGCGATGACAACAACAAGTAGCTAAAATGAATTAGTGCTTTAGATAAATTTTTAGGAGTTTTGACCAACCAAATGAGTAATATCGACTACATTATCAATCTGTGTTTTGACATTTCTGAGCAGGGTAAAACGCCTTCCATCGCCTTAATAAGGAATTTAGCTCAGCATCCCCTGGCTATTCCTGAAGTGGTGAAAGGATTACAACATTGGAAGTCTAATCCTAGCGGCCGTCCAAAAATCCATAACAAACAAATTAATACGGCGTCGGTAACCAACCAATCATTGCAACAACGCCTCACCCAGTTGGAAGCACAGGTAGCGATCATTATGCAACAGCTAAAAAAAGTGGCGGATTAAAATGCCAAGTAAAAAGAGCCTTTAAGTCTTGGCAACAGATGGCTGTAAAGAACGAATGAAGTCTGCTAAATTTGCTGCCACCACTTCTTTTGGCAATAGACCAACTTGCTCAAGCATCACTTCGCCACTGGCGTTATCTACTGTTAGAATAAAATCATCTTCATCTGTTAACGCAACAAAAAGTGTTTCAGGCTGCTTCAACCTTCTTTTCATTAGTATGTGTCCAACTAAGTTTTGCTGTAATCGTTCAAAATCGTGCTGATTCCATGGCTGTAACAGTTGTAAATAACCTTTGTCTGTCTCAGCACTTAAATTATCGCTCCAATATGCAGAATAAAAGCTGAGAACATCTGGATGGATCTTCATATCTAAAGCTTTTTCTAAATCATTGAAGTTAATTACCCCAGAACGTTTAACAGGCTGCCAAGTAACGCTATCACCGGTATTGCCTGAAGCTGTATAGCAGTCTGATGGCCACTCGCTGTCATACTCGACCATTAATATTTCTGGATGTTTTTTAGCTGCAATTAAATACTTTTTGACAAATTCGCCTAACGCAGCGGTTACTTGTTCACTCATTAACATTCTCTTGTGACGTCACCATTTAGCCGGCTAATTTAACATCATTTTGAAAAAATGATATCTGAGGTTTTGACGAAAGCAGTCATGAGGTAGAATAATAGTAATTAGGGTAGGCATAACAATAAAGAGTGAATGTGAGCGAAAAAATTGATAAGCACACTACGCTTGCTGGATTAAGTTTAGGCAAAGCGACTGAGTACAGAGAAATATACGCCCCAGACTTACTGCAAGCGGTTCCTAGAAGCATGAACAGAGTCGAACTAAATTTGACGGCTGAACTGCCTTTTTCTGGAACTGATCGATGGAATGGCTACGAATTATCTTGGTTAAATTCCAAAGGTAAACCTCTTGTAGCCATTATGCGCTGTGAAGTGCCGGTCTCATCTCCAAATTTAATCGAGTCAAAGTCATTTAAATTGTATTTAAATAGTTTTAACCAAAGCCATTTTGACTGCATTGAATCTGTTGTCGAAACCTTAACAGCAGACTTATCTCAGTGCGCGGGGGGAAAAGTTAAGGTAATGCTGTTTAAACCAGCAGAATTCCCACAAATGCAAATTTCTAGCTTCGATGCGGTGTCTATCGACGATTTAGATATTGAAGTAAAAGACTATCAACTTGCCCCCTCTATTTTACATGCCGGCGGTGAAAAAGTTGAAGAAAGTCTGACAAGTGATTTGCTTAAATCAAATTGTCTGATAACTAATCAACCTGATTGGGGTAGTGTTTTTATTCGTTATCAAGGCCAACAAATAAACCACGAAGGTTTATTGCGTTATCTTATATCATTTAGACAACATAATGAATTTCATGAACAATGTGTGGAACGTATATTTTGTGACATTATGGCTCATTGTAAACCCAATAAGTTAAGCGTCTACGCCAGATATACCCGACGTGGAGGCCTCGATATTAATCCGTTTAGGAGTAACTTCGAACAAATATATCCAGAAGTTAGACTGGCAAGACAATAAAACGAACTATATTTTTGAAAATAACTTAATAAATTCAGGTGGTTATGCACAAAATTCAACTTAATCCTATGGGCGCAATGAGCCAACTGTCCCAGCTAGAAGTTAACTTACTTAGCGAGTCTACAGATAAAGACTTATACAAATTATTTCGAAACTGCTGTTTAGCTGTTTTGTATAGCGGTGCTGAAATAGATAATTCTGACAATATATTCTCCCCACATCACGATTTTGCAGTCAACTTACTCAGCCGAGAGAGAGGCGTAAAAGTAGAGCTGGTTAACCCTCCCCCTCATGCATTTGTGGATGGCGAGTTAATAAAAGGGGTGCATGAACACATCTTTTCTGTGCTGCGTGATTTATTGCATATAGGGGCGAAGTATTCAGCCCAAGCTTTACGAGTAACACCTGATTCTGATTACATTACACACAGTGTATTCGATATGTTGCGCCACGCACAAACCATCAAAAACACTGCAGAATTAAATATGGTTGTTTGTTGGGGCGGGCACTCAATCGGTACTGTTGAATACAAATATACAAAAGAAGTTGGCTATCAGCTCGGATTAAGAGAACTCAACATTTGCACCGGCTGTGGCCCAGGAGCGATGAAAGGTCCAATGAAAGGTGCAACCATCGGTCATGCCAAACAACGTTATAAAAATGGCCGTTACTTAGGCTTAACCGAGCCAGGGATCATTGCCGCCGAACCACCTAATGCGATAGTAAATGAACTCGTAATAATGCCAGATATCGAAAAACGCTTAGAAGCTTTTATTCGCTTATCACATGCGATCGTTATATTTCCAGGAGGAGCAGGCACGGCAGAAGAATTGCTGTATCTAATTGGCATTATGTTAGATAACAAAAACGAAGAACAAGTATTGCCTATCATTCTCACCGGACCAGAACAAAGTAAAGCTTACTTTGAATCCATCGATTATTTTATTGGTGAGGCTTTGGGGCCTGAAGCACAGAAGCTATATGAAATAGTAGTAGGCGACGCGGCAAAAGTGGCGCGAATAATCAAACAAAAGCAAAGTCTAGTCAGAGACTATCGCAAACAAACTGGCGATTCATATGATTTTAATTGGTCCCTAAAAATAGCAGCCGAATTTCAGAGCCCTTTTATTCCGAATCATAACAGCATGGCACAGCTAAATTTACACTTTGACCAACCTAAAACTGAACTTGCAGCAGCATTAAGACAAGTATTCTCTGGAATAGTCGCCGGGAATGTAAAGTCAGAGGGTCTAGCTTTGATAAAGGAACACGGTCCTTTTCAACTAAAAGGCGATCCAAAATTAATGCAAATGATGGACGCTTTGTTAGAGTCTTTTGTTGAACAACAAAGAATGAAACTGCCTGGAAGCAAATATGTGCCCTGCTATCAAATCACTGAATAGTGAAACCAGACGCTTAGTCCGTTAAATCAACATCGCTTACCGAATGGATCTAGCTAATAAATAGCACTAGATCCGAGCATGATGGATATATTACGCTAGGTTAACGAAAATATAGGTTCAACTCGCTGCAATCAATCAACTATTTTTATATGATTAGCTTGGGTAAATATTAGAAAGAAGCACATGAACAAAAAAGTAATTAAAAGAATAGGTATTGGTGTTGGTTTGTACGCTGCTTTTGTTATGGCGGTCATTACATTTTACCCCGATACCCCAAAAGATATGGACTGGAAAGACCGCGAACAATACAATAAAGTTCAGATATCTAAGCTAGAATTGGGACTTCAAAAAAAACAAGTAATAGAGTTGTTAGGTAGCCCAGATATAACCGAAGCTAAACGCAACGATGATAATGAACTGCAAGTGATGTTTTATCGTACTCAGCACAGACAAGCCGATGGTATTACCACAGAAGACGAATGCACCGCACTACTTTTTGAGAACAACGAGCTTATTGCTTGGGGCGATAGTGCCTATCAATCCTATGTTGATGGTTAAATAAAGTTT
>JAWUXT010000072.1:0-20053 GCA_034111205.1 Paraglaciecola sp.
CACCGCCGCGTAAGTTGCTCTGCAACTCATCACCTGCTGGCGTCTGCTCCTGTTCAACATAATTTGTAGCTTCCATACTGGCATTAAACGTGGCAATTCGAATACTTTGGCTATTTGACGACATGCTGAACACCGTTAATATAAAGAGAATAAATTTATACATCGTTAACCTTTTAGGAATTGCAAAAAAAAAGCCGATCATAAAGACCGGCTTTTAAAGTGACTAATGAACTATTAAATAATCATTAAAACTCGTATTTCAAACCAAATTGAATCTGCCAAACAGACTGCTGACGTACTCTTAAGTTCTGAATACTGCGGTTGCTGTTCAGATCAAAATACTCATACTGACCATCGACGATCTTAGCCGAAACAACGTCACGCTCGTATTCATATTCAGTAACCTCAACACGACCCCAGTCAGAGTTAAGAAGATTGCCGAAGTTCTCAATATCTAAGAACAAATTGAAGGTGTGATCTTTATTAAAGGCTGGCAGTTCTTGCTTGATACGAATATCCATAATAGTTGACCAAGCAGAGTTATCATTGTTACGTGGAGCGATGCCACCCGCATACTGTGCTAGCTCTGAACTATTAATGTAATCAAAGAACGCTTGCTGCGCAGCAGCATCACCCTCGAATGAAGTCGAAGCAAAAATCGGATCATTCGGTCCACTTGGAACGTAAAGTAAATGACCGGCGTCATCATTACGGCTTTCACGTGAACAACGACCACCACCGACATCAAGCAGACATGCATTGTTTTCACTGAAAGTATAACTGTAAGGTTGACCAGTACGACGGGTCATGAACATAGATACCTTAGTTTCGTAACCCGCGATGAACTCTTTTGTCCAATTAGCGCGGATTTTAAACAGGTGCTCAGTTTGGAAACTTGACGTTCCTACACGTGGTGATTGGCGATCAAATGCAGCAAAATCAGAGTAGTTAGATGTCGCTGTTGACGATGTGCCGTAACCAATATCTTCAACATCTGAATAAGTGTAGCTAGAGAACACATCGAACTCACCGTATTCAGTATCCCAATCGTTAGTCGCTGATAGCGCGTACAACATACTATCACCACCACCGTCGAATGAGCCGACTGCGAGGGCTTCGGGTCCTTCGCTACAGTCATAAACACCACGTCCGTCTGGTGCGGTCGCTACAGGGTTTTCACAACGTTGATCATACCAATAAGTCGCATTATCTAGTTTGTTGTAGAGGAAATCTGCAGATAATAACCAACCTTCACCTACCACCGGAAGGTCGGCATAGTAAGCAGCGCCAAGACTGACCTTCATTGTGGTTGGAATTTCGAACCCTGGGGTCAGTGTGTTAACAGAACCATCTGGCGCTACGTTTGCCAGCGAATCAAGAACATCCTGCGGAATGTACTGACCCGTTGCGGCGTCAGGTGTTGTTGGAACTGTGTAAGGTCCTCTGGAACCTCCAAAATCGTCAACGTCGTCAGAAATCACACCATCGTTAGAATAGCTGTTTGAAAGCCAGACTCCAGGTGATCCACCAGAAAAGCGACCAATTCCACCACGAACAGTCAGGTCATCTGTAGCCAACCACTCAAACGAAATTCGTGGAAGAAACACATCCAAACCATCGATATCTGTAGTGTTGGAATAACCATAACGGTCGTTAAAGTTTTGATTATCGCGGATTGAACCTTCAGACTCGTACCAATCATAGCGGATACCCGCATCAATGCTCAGGTCTGCATTGACATCCCACGAATCCTGTATGTAAAGAGAGTTTGAATTATAACCCCAAATAGCACGTAGGTCGTTTTCATCGTTGCTGACAGCATTCTGATATAATAGAGCAGAAGCGTTGTTGTTGCGCAGATCATCAATACTGTCAAAAAGGTAAGAGCCTTCCGAATTTTGAGCGAACAAGTTATCTATATCCACTTCTTCTCTCTCGAAACCGCCTTTGATTATATGATCGCCGACTGCGTATGTAGCCAAAAATTTGTACTGTAAGAATTCCTGGTCTAGTGAATTACCATGACGGAAACGGTCTGGACCGATTGAAAGATAGTTTTCATCACCATCAAGTTCACGCAAAAATACCGCAAAATTAGGGAATTCAGCACCATTTAAAGAGTCTTGACCTGTAGCTTGCGTGGTGCTTGCAATCTTAATTTGGGTCGAAAAGTTTTCTGTCCAGTCAGAAAATACGTGACCAATAAAACTCTCTACTTTTTCTGAGCGGTCATACCAAGTTGAAGATGCACCGATAACATTGTCTGACGCTAAAAAGTTGTTACCGTGTTGCTCATTAATGGCGTTTCCTTCCGTCCTGAGATAGGTGAACTTTGCACGGTGATCAGCACTAATATTCCAATCTATGTTGGCAAGGATTTTTTCATCTTCGGCAGGGCCTATGTTAAAATCACCAATGTCGAAGCCCCAAATATCCGAAACAATTTGACCAACTTGAGCCACATCGTCAAGTGTAATGCCAGGTTCTTCGTTAAGAGCACCTGAACCTACTGGACCATCGTTAAGAGGAGCAACTTCCTCAAACTTGTCGTAAGCAATGAAGAAGAAAAGCTTATCTTTTATGATTGGACCACCAAGTGTTCCAACAAAAGTATCTTCTTCAAAAGTAAGATTGAAGTCGTCGTCGCCGTTTTTATCGCCACTCAATGAGTCGCTTGTATGATAATAGCCAACCGACCCTTTGAATTCGTTGGTACCAGATTTAGTAACGGCATTAATAGTACCGCCAGTAAAACCGTTATATTCAACATCAAAAGGGGCAGTCTGGACTGAAAGAGATTCGATGGCATCAAAAGAGATCGGGGAACCCTGGGTTGGATAACCATTTGCATTTAGACCAAAACGGTCGTTCAAAGCAACACCGTCTACCGTTAACGAGTTAAAGCGGCTGTTTGCACCCGCGATCGTTAATGATTTATCTCCATCACTCGAAAAGTCTACTGAAGCAAACGGATTTAGCGCAGCTGCGTCTGTGATATCGCGATCAATCGAAGTCACTTCGCCTAGTGCTTCGATACCAAGATTAGTGCTTAGCCCATCATTCGAGAAACCGGCCACTGCACTTGCACTGCCCGTTATTTGGATCACTTCCGTATTGCTTGTCGCCTGAACGGTAACAGGAAGAGCGAACGCTTGGTCGAGCGATAAATAAAGGTCATCATATTGTACAGGAGCGAACTCGCCGCCACTGATCATAACTGAGTAAGGACCACCAACACGCAGGCCGCGTGCAGAAAACACACCATTTGCATTTGTTGTCGCAGTCGACACAGTCCCTGATGGTGTATGTGTAATAGTTACAATCGCTCCAGAAAAAATAGTTCCTGTTTCAGTTGCAACATTACCGCGGATAGAAGAAGTAGTTGATTGCGCCATTACAGCAGACGATAGTCCTACCGACATAGCGACTGCAATCGCTATGCGATTGAGTTTTGTTGTTTTAAACATTATGTGTTTCCTAAGTTTTATGTGTTCGGAAAGTTTGGTCCAAACTGTTGTCCGTATAGAATGCCATGAGGCACTGTCGATGGCTTGGTTGATCGATTCAAATCGATTTCTCATTCCGTTAAACGTAAGTGTAACAGATTAATTATGACACTTTTATTACAGTGGTAACAGTGTTGGTGTAAATTCATCAAACTGTCTCATTTCTCTGACCAAATCATACAAGTTAGCAACATATCTTAACAAAAAGCTTACAAACCTGACCAATAGGTCAAGTGTAAAAATCTACATTGTGAACTGACTTTTAGCAAGTTCACTGGTATCTTTCGTACTAATTTACTTCTTTAAGAAACGGTTTGGTATGTCTACCCCTTTAGTTATTGCCATTTCAGGCGCATCTGGCTCTGGTAAGTCTTTGTTTACTGAGAATTTATTAAAAGAGTTCTCAGAAGAAGGTAAACCTGTTCAAATTTTACGTGAAGATCATTATTATCGTTCCCAAGACCATTTACCCATGGCGGAGCGCGAAAAAAATAATTATGACCACCCAAAAGCATTCGAGCATGAGCTCCTGGTTGAACATTTAGAAGCGTTAAAAAATTGGAAAGCCATCGCATATCCTCATTATTGTTACAAGACTCATACTCGCCTTGAACAAACGGAACACTTGATTTCAGCACCCGTTATTATCATCGAAGGAATTATGTTGTTAGCAAATGAGGCCTTGCAGCCTTTATTCGATATTAAAATATTTGTCGATACGCCCTTGGATATTTGCTTATTGCGCAGAATGAAAAGAGATATTGCCGAGAGAGGCCGTACCTTAGAGTCTGTGGCCAAACAATACGAGTCAACCGTTAAACCTATGTATCACCAATTCATTTCACCCAGTCGCTTTACTGCTGATGTGATTGTCACTCAAGGCGGTAAAAACCGAATTGCACTCGATGTGATTAAATCTCATATTCAACAAAGCTTGCTATAATTTCAAGTGCATGCTGCTCAAATAATAATAAGAAAAAGGAAAAAGTATGGTTAGTCTAATTGGCGTTGCATTGATGCTGTTTATTGCATTTTTATTTTCAGCCCATAAAAAAGCAATTAACTGGCGCACTGTGGGTGGTGCATTTGCTATTCAAGCTTCGGTAGGTGCGTTGGTATTATATTTTCCGCCTGGAAAAGAATTTTTATTAACATTAACCATTTACGTACAAAATATTATTAATTACAGCCAGGACGGGATTAATTTTATTTTTGGTCCAATGGGTGATAAGTCCATGGGCTTTATCTTTGCATTTAATGTATTGCCGGTGATTATATTTTTCTCGTCACTGATTTCGGTTTTGTATCATCTTAAGATTATGAATATAATCATTCGCACAATAGGCGGTTTTTTACAGTTTTTCTTAAAAACCAGTCGTCCTGAATCAATGTCAGCAGCCGCTAATATTTTTGTTGGTCAAACTGAAGCGCCACTAGTCATTAAGCCTTTTATCCCGAACTTAACCCGCTCCGAGTTATTTGCAGTAATGGTAGGAGGTTTAGCTTCTATCGCAGGTTCGGTAATGGCAGGTTATGCACAGATGGGAGTAAATATCGAATATCTGCTGGCTGCCAGTTTTATGGCAGCCCCGGGTGGTTTGTTGATGGCTAAAATTATTATTCCAGAAACGGAAGAATTTAATAATGAGCTCAGTGAACAAGAAAATAAAGACAATGAGTATGCCAACATTTTTGATGCTGCGGCCAGTGGCGCTGCATCAGGTTTACACCTAGCATTAAACGTAGGTGCGATGTTATTAGCCTTTATTGGGTTGATTGCCTTACTCAATGGTTTAATTGGTTGGGCAGGGGGATTATTTGGTACAGAAGCACTGAGTTTTCAGGTCATTCTTGGGTATCTTTTCCAGCCTATTGCTTGGGCGCTTGGAATACCTTGGGAAGAGGCGAATATTGCCGGTAGTTTTCTTGGCCAAAAAATAGTCGTTAATGAGTTTGTCGCTTACTTAGATTTCTTACAAAATCAAGACGAGTTGTCACCCCATTCTCAAGCAATAGTGATATTTGCCCTCTGTGGATTTGCAAACTTCTCGTCTATTGCCATATTAATGGGTGGCATAGGGGCATTGGCCCCTAATAGACGAAAAGAAATTGCTCAGCTAGGATTGAAAACGGTATTAGCAGCCACATTAGCTAATTTCATGAGCGCAGCCTTAGCCGGTTTTTACCTTAGCCTTTAAACAGATTTATATTTAGAGAGAAAAATTATGGAACTAGTTGCTGTAGATTACCAAGCCCCAAATGCAGACAAACTTTTTGTAGAATCTTTGCACAAAACTGGCTTTGGTGTATTGAAAAATCACCCCATTAGTCAAGATAGAGTTAGTAGTATTTATGATCGCTGGCAAGCTTTTTTTAACAGTGAAGAAAAGAATCAATTTACGTTTGATAAAGATACTCACGATGGATTTTTTTCAACTGAGATATCTGAAACAGCAAAGGGCTTTAAGAAAAAAGATATTAAAGAATATTTTCATTTCTATCCATGGGGGCGTTGCCCAGAAGCATTAAAGCAGGAAGTAGCAGATTATTATCGAGATACTAATGTATTAGCTTCAGAGTTACTCGCATGGGTTGAGAAGTATTCACCAGCAGAGGTATCAGCTAAATACACCCAGTCATTGTCAAGTATGGTGACAGATAGTGAACAAACCCTGTTACGTATTCTGCATTATCCGCCTTTAGATGGCTCTGAAGAGCCAGATGCAATCCGTGCCGCGGCTCATGAAGATATTAACTTGCTCACATTATTACCTTCAGCCAATGAACCTGGTTTACAGGTAAAAGGTACCGGTGATTCATGGATTGATGTACCTTGCGATTTTGGTAACTTAATCGTGAATATTGGCGATATGCTGCAAGAGGCATCAGGTGGGTACTTCCCATCTACGACCCACAGAGTTGTTAACCCTCAAGGCAGCGATCAAACTAAAGCGCGGGTCTCATTACCGCTGTTTTTGCACCCGAATCCAGAAGTGGTTTTGTCTGAAAGATACACTGCCAAAAGTTACCTGAAAGAGCGCCTTGAAGAGTTAGGTGTCGCTTAATTTAACACCTGATAAGGATCGGCCGCCTAGCATATTAACTAGGCGGATCCTGGGGCAAAAATGCAAAATGTAGACATCTATCACATGTCTACAAATTACGTAGAAAATCTAGTTTTTGTTGATACCTGTCTTCATCTTGGCGATTATGCGATTTATTTTTGGCTTGCTTAATGTATCGTTTGCTTTGTTGCAACTCACCAATTTCGAAGTAAACTCGAGCCAGTCCAAAATACACCTCATGCTTACTTCTATCTAAAGCTAAAGCCCTTCGAAAATGCCCCAAAGCTTGATCCCAATGCTCCTGCTCCATCTCTTGTTCACCTAAATTGACATGGTAATAAGGATTGCTGTTGCGCTTATTTTCAACTTTCGCCAAAATGGTCTCAGCTTCCTCTTCTCGTCCGGTAAAGGTATACAGATAAGCAAGGTTTTCCCATGCCGTTAAACTATCAGAGTTCAATCCCAGTGCATGTTGATAGGTTTTTTCAGCCTGATTAAAATACCCGCGTAATCGATACACAATGCCAAGATTTATCCATCCCGAGTCAAAATCAGGGTCAAGTAACAGAGTCTCACGAAAATAGGCATAGGCGGAGGTATAATCTTTTCGCAATAAAGCATCGGCACCTTTATTATTATAAAACATCGCCATTACAGCTTGTTTACTCACGATTTTTTTTGGTAGTCCACGTCTTGATGATTGGGGGTCGAAATCAACCTGAAAACTGCGCTTGTTAAGCATGAAAACACTTGGATCATTGGGAGCAAACATTTTTAAGTTGATATGCCCATTTAACAAGCTAAACCCCGCCTTTCTTGTCCAAAACTCAGGGATCATAATTTCCTGAAAATCCACATGAAAACCCGCTTCATTTGCCATAGCATACGTCATGATAGACATAGACAAACAATTTGCTGCACGGGAATGAAAGGTCTCATTGGCGGTGTTGTTGGCATCTCCCTGATAGAGTAAATTGAGATCTGAGCGATCAAATATGCCTCGCACCAATGCTTCCATTTGATCAATTTTATTTGTCTTTGGTGCAATGGTTGATTTGACGAATGCTTTAGCCTTGTCATCTAATCTAAAAATTTCCTGCTCTGACTCTATTTGGACTTGTGTAAAACCAACAAAACCTTGATCGTATAACAACGACTCAGAGGGAGTAACATAGACGCTTGTAGACTGACATCCACAAAATGACAAAGAGATAACGAGTGTAATTAGAATATTCTGGATACATGAAACTAGCTGCATTTGATGCACTCCACCAGTTAATCAACATAGTATTAACATAGCTGAAATAAGGAATAACTGCTAGTTAACTCAACATAAAAAATAACTGATTTATCCTGATTTAATGGTCACTAACATGTCAATTTTTCCCTGATACGCGGCCTGTTCCTGTTGAGTTCTTGATTTCTTTTTAGCAAGCTGTAAATAATGATAACTACGTTTAATATTGCCTAATTCAAAATAAGTTTTCCCTAAACCAAAGAATACTTCGTGAGTGCTTTTATCTAACTTTAAAGCGTGTTGATAATGCCTTAGGGCAATGTGCCATTGTTGCTTTTCAAACGCTTTATCCCCCAGATTAATATGAAAAAAGGGATTATCTGCTCGTTTACGTGTAACCCGATTCACTATATCGTTGGCTTTTTCATCATGGCCCATATATCGATATAAATAAGATAAATTACGCCAAGCAGTTAAGTTGTTTTTATCTTTTTTGATGGCTCGCAGATAGGTTCTTTCAGCAAGCTCATAGTGACCTGTGAGGCGATACAAATAACCTACGTTTGCCAAAACAGAAGGCAGCTCAGGAGATTGCAAAAAAGCAGCTCTAAAATAAGCATATGCTTTTATGTAGTCTTTTTTTAATAATGCATCAGCACCATTATTATTGTGAAACATGGCAACAACTTGATTGAGTTTAAGCAGTGTTTTAGGGAAATGCTGTCGGGTAGCTTGTGCATCAAAATCGACTTCAAAGCCTCGGGTGATAAATTGAATATGATCCCGACTGGAAGGGGGTAATATCTGCAAATTAATATGCCCATTTAGCAAGCTTTGCCCTTCTCTTATTGTCCAATACTCGGGAATTTCAATATCTTGGAATCGCACCTTAAAACCTAGCTCAGTAGCTAAAGCATAAGTCATAATTGACATTGAAAGGCAGTTGGCAGCTCGATTGCGAAAGGTTTGATTGGCGACAGTATTCGCTTCAGCTCGATACAATAAATTTAAATCTGAACGAGAAAAAACATGTTGAACTAGGGCTTGAATTTGATCTTTGGGTTTAATCACGCCTTTTATAGCTGATTGAGCAAAGGCTTTAGCTTCATCATTCAATTCAAAAATGTCTGTTTCACTTTCTACAATGACACGTTCAAATCCTGCAAACCCTTGATCATAAAGTAACGTTTTATGACTAACCGGAATTTTTGGAACAGCCTGACAACCAATAAACAGCATAGCAATGAGTAAAATACTGAAGCGTTTCATAGCTCACCTAAAGTTGATAATAAGGTTGTCGAACTTTCAGCAATATAATGTATTATTTTTGATTTACTCGAAGTTCAAACCTTTGAGTTGTTTTATAACACTAGCAGACGTATTAGACTTAGGTTTGATTGATCTTAACTAAATGTGAATAAAGTAAACGCTATGAAAATTGCTATTTTAGGTGCTATGGATGAAGAAATAATCCTTATTCGTGCATCTCTAGAGAATTGCCAAGAACAAAATTTTAATCATCTGACTGTATACATTGGCAAACTGGGGGAAGTTGACGTTGTTTTGGTCAAATGTGGAATAGGTAAAGTGGCGGCATCTGTTTCAACGAGTGTGGTGATCCATCATTTCGCTCCTGATTTTGTCATCAATACAGGTTCGGCTGGGGGCTTTTCAAGTCACCTCAACATTGGGGACATTGTGATAGCGAATGAGTTACGACACCACGATGCTGACCTAACACACTTTGGCTACGAACTTGGCCAAACCGCAGGTATGCCAGCATATTTTGAATGTGACAAACGCCTACTTGCACATGCCACTGAGGCCGCATCTAGTCTGCAAAACGTTCAAGTTCAGCAAGGCCTTATTTGTACTGGAGATTCTTTTGTTGGAAGTGATGAAGCCGCTGCCGTGATTAGACATAACTTCCCATCTGTCTGTGCCGTAGAAATGGAAGGTGTCGCTATTGCACAGAGTTGTCATTTATTAGGCACACCATTTTTGGTGATCCGCTCATTGTCTGATATTGCGGGCAAAACATCGACGGTTTCTTTTGAAACATACCTCGAACAAGCCGCCAAAAATTCGGCAACGCTAGTGATGCAAACTATTGCAAAATTAGCGTAATGGATAGCATTATCAATACCTTTTTAAGTGAGCAACTTTTGCCATTTTGGGTATTGTTATTGATCGTTGTTGTTGAAAGGTACCTACCTTGGCCTGACAAATACCACCCACTCAGTTTTATAAGAGTATTGGCAAGGGGGATGCAGGCTAAAGTACTTTCGCCTGAGAGAAATGCGATTCGACAACAAAAGGTATCAGGCTCTTTAGCTTGTGTCGTTTTGTTGCTACCTTTTTGTAGCATATTGGCGGTGTTTAAATACTTATCTGAGTATCCAATTTTTTTTGAAGCCTTGATGCTACTTGTCGCTTTACGCTTCCAGGATATCCCTAAACAAACGCGCCGAGTCAGTGCCGCGTTATCAAAGCAGCAAAAAATGTTAGCTCGACATGCACTCTCACAAATAGTCATAAGGGAAACACAGAAAATGTCACCCTTAGGCATGGTAAAAGCGAATATCGAGTCATTATTACTTCGATATAGTTATCAATATTGTTCAGTGATTTTCTGGTACCTACTCACTGGAGGAGTGGGCGCCCTGATCTATCGTTTAGTCTACGAATTATCTTTATGTTGGAATACTAAATTAGCTAAATTTAAGTATTTTGGCCTACCTATTCGTAACCTTGTCAATATACTGCAATGGTTACCTAGCAAGTTAGCCAGCCTGAGTGTGGTGATAGCAGTCAACATTAGCCAAGGCTCAGCTGCGATATTCCAGCGTATAAGCTACCAATGTAATCATGTATTTGTTTTAAGCCTGTGTGGAGCCAGTTTAGGCATTGAGCTAGGCGGCCCAGCCTACTACGAACAACAAAAAGTACGTACCAGAAAATGTGGTGGCAACAGACAAGTCATCCTAGCCGATAACATCAGAGCTTTAGCCGCAATCAATCGAGCAACATGGGTATGGTTAACCTTGTATTTTTTTGGGTGTGCGCTGTCGTTTTTAGTCGCTAAATAGTAAAAACCCAATATAAATTCGTGAGTCAAATACTAATCCCCTTTACACACTGCACTGCACTATCTACTATCGGCACTCACTCAACAAGACGGAAAACATACTGTGTTCAAATACGCTATTTTGTGGATACTAAGCTTACTAAGTATTACAGCCTACTCTGCTGACGTCGGCAATATAAGCCAACAAGAATTGCTCGAAGTCAATACCAACAACGTTATAATAGTAGACGTTCGCACACCTGAAGAATTCCAACAAGGACATGTACCAAATGCGATAAATGTTCCTTTGAGCGATATTATTGATAATCCTGCTATTTTGAGGTCATCCAAGGAAAAACCAATCGTGCTGTATTGTCGTTCCGGTTATCGAGCGGGCAAAGCAGCTGAGGCTTTACACAAGGGGGGTCATCAAAACCTGCGGCATCTTGAGGGTGATATGCAGGGTTGGTTAAAAGCAGGCTTGTCTGTTGAAAAATAATCTTAGTAATATAGGTAGATTCAACTTATGGATATCACTCTAACCACGCCAGCAATGTTGTTTCCGGCCATATCCTTGCTGTTATTAGCCTATACCAACCGTTTTCTAGCGCTTGCCAGTATCATTAGAAATTTTGACTTCAGTGGTAGTAACGAAAATGATCAGGGGCAAATCAAAAATCTACGCTCACGTATTCAATTGATCAAAAATATGCAGGGGGCTGGCATGGGGAGCTTTTTTTTGTGTGTATTATCCATGTTAGCTATTTACGCTGAATATCAAACAGTAGGCAGCACAATATTTGCTTGCAGCTTAGTGTTACTATTGTATTCGCTGTGGCTGTCAGTAAGGGAAATACATATATCTGTCGAAGCCCTAGATATGCATCTGAGTAACTTGAATTTACCCACTAAAAAACGTTCTTGGAACAAATCTAATACCAATCGATAAATTAGAAAACCGTCACCAAGGAGCTTCGGGAGGCCAACTTTAAAGGAAATTGGCCTCGACATTTTACTTAAACGTTATGCGAGCAAATTTACGTTTTCCAATCTGCAACACCGTTTGTAGAGGTAGCGTAAACTGGTGTTTAGTATTATCAACTTTTTCACCATCAATCTTAACCGCACCTTGTTTAATCATACGCATAGCATCAGAGGTCGAATTGACTAGACCGGCGTCTTTTAAAACATTTGCAATCATTATCCCTTCAGCAGGCAACAAAAAATCAAACTCTGGCATCTCATCCGGAATGGCATTTTTCTGAAAACGCTGGATAAAATCTTGATGTGCCGACTCTGCATCTTGTTCGCTATGAAAGCGCGCAATCAACTCTTTCGCTAACTCGATTTTTGTATCTCTTGGGTTTAAACCTGCTACCACTTTTTGTTTAATAGCTTCGATTTCGTCTTTAGGTTTAAAACTCAGTAACTCGTAATAACGCCACATTAAATCATCAGATATAGACATCACCTTGCCAAACATATCGTTTGGCGCATCGGTAATCCCAATATAATTACCTAAAGATTTAGACATTTTTTGAACACCATCTAATCCTTCAAGTAACGGCATCATCAATACGGTTTGTTGTCTTTGGCCTTCAGATTTTTGTAATTCTCTGCCCATTAACAGGTTAAAACGTTGATCGGTGCCACCCAGTTCAACGTCGGCTTTTAATGCAACCGAATCCCAACCTTGTACAAGAGGGTATAGAAATTCGTGGATCGCTATGGGTTGACCTCCGGCATAACGTTTTTTGAAATCATCTCTTTCCAACATTCTCGCTACCGTCTGATTAGACGCCAGTTTTATCATACCTGCAGCACCCAACTTTTCCATCCACTGAGAATTAAAACGAACAGTTGTTTTTGCTGGATCAAGGATCTTGAAGACCTGCTCTTTATAGGTTTCAGCGTTGGCTAGTACATCTTCTTTAGTCAGTGGTTTTCTGGTGACGTTTTTGCCAGTTGGATCACCAATCATACCTGTGAAATCGCCAATCAAAAATATAACTTCATGACCTAACTGCTGGAAAGTGCGTAACTTATTGATTAATACAGTATGGCCTAAATGTAAGTCAGGTGCGGTAGGATCAAATCCTGCCTTAATTTTTAATGGCTTACCCTCTTTTAGTTTGGCAACCAGCTCATCTTCTAATAATATTTCCTCTGCTCCGCGCTGAATTTCAGCCATCGCACTTTGCCAATCTGACATTTTTATACCTTGTAAAAAATCTAATATTTATCTTATCGTTTATATTTTACTTGCCAAGCCCAAGCAATGAAAGGGCTAAGGTATTTTTTATGATAACTAAAAGTGATTACCTACACTCAATAAATAGTTCAAAAACCGAGCTACAACTGGAAAATCCTTTGTATTCCATATATTCTGCACTTAAGTTTCAAAGAGTGTGTTGTATTTGTGATTAAAAAAACCTTTAAAAATATGCCTAAACCGCACCGCTGGATTATGTCTGTGGTGGCTGGATTTTTGTTTGTTTTGTTTCTTTTGCCTTCTGAACCAGTCAGCGCATACAAAAGCACTGCCTCGACTTTAGAAGCGGGTAAACGTTATGAGCTTCAGGTTAACTTTGATAACTTTCCTGTAGAAAATTTCTCTGGTCTTGAAGAAATTAATGAAGCGCAGTCTGTCGTTGTCAAAAAAGGTGATAACTTGGCGATGATATTTAAACGCAGCGGTTTGTCTCCTCAGCAGACCTACCGTGTCAGCAAAGCAGGTAAACTGGCAAAAAAACTCCTAAAAATAATGCCAGGCGACGTATTAGAATTACAAATTGATCTACAAGGTCAGTTAATCTCATTGCAGTACCCATTTTCAAGCACAGATACCTTGATTGTCACTAAGGGCGAAGACAACACATTTACCAGTAAAATTGAAACACTTGAAGTAGATGTCCGTCTAAATTATACCCAAGGTGATGTGACTAAAAGCTTTTGGAATGCAGGGCTGAAGGCCAATTTAACTGATAATCAAATCATGCAGGTAGCAGGAATTTTTGGCTGGGATGTAGATTTTGCTTTAGGTCTTAGAGCCGGTGACAGTTTTTATGTAATGTTTGAAGAACACTACATCAATGGTGAATTTATTGAAAATGGCGATATAGTCGCCGCACAATTTGTCAATCAAGGTGAAGCATTCACCGCTATTCGTTATGATGATGGCAACTTTTACACGCCTGAGGGACGCAGTATGCGCAAGAGCTTTTTACGCGCACCGGTCAACTTCAGGTATATCAGTTCAAGTTTCAAGAAAAACCGCTTTCATCCGGTACAAAAACGTTGGAAAGCTCATAGAGGCGTAGACTATGCCGCGGACCGTGGTACCCCCGTGATGGCCGCAGGTGACGGTAAAGTCATCAAAGCAGCTTACGACAAATATAATGGTCATCATGTATTCATTCAGCACGGTGAAAAATATGTGACTAAGTATCTGCACTTTACAAAACGAAAAGTCAAAAAAGGCCAAACAGTTAAACAAGGACAGGTTATAGGCACTGTCGGTTCGACAGGATTGGCTTCAGGGCCACATTTACATTATGAATTTTTGGTCAATGGAGTGCATCGCAACCCACGCACGGTGACGCTACCTAAAGCACAATCCATTGCAAAAAAAGAAAAAGTTAAATTTACTGATATTGCAGCGAGCAGATTACAGCAATTAAATAATAACAAACGTATTATGTTAGCAATGAATTAAGGGCAGTTATGCCACAGCTATATCTAGGATTGATGTCTGGTACCAGTATTGATGGAGTGGATGTAGCATTAGTAGACTTCTCTGGCTCTCACCCTAGGCTGTTAGATTGTAAAACATTTCCTTTCCCTCGCTCTTTATCTGATGAGTTACACCAGCTGAGCGCACCTAGCGATAATGAAATAGAGCTGATGGGCCGTGCAGACAGGGCTGTGGCTGAGCTTTTTGCTGAGGCGTCACTGCAACTGCTTAAAGACAATTATATTCGACCTGACCAAATCATAGCCATTGGCTCACACGGACAAACAATTCGGCATATACCCTTCGGCGAACATAGCTTTAGCTTACAAATCGGTGACCCTAACACCTTAGCGATACTAACAGGCATTGATGTAATTGCTGACTTTAGACGAAAAGACATCGCCTTAGGCGGTCAAGGCGCGCCCTTGGTACCGGCTTTTCACAAAGCGATGTTTGCCTGCTCAACAAAATCAAGAATGGTAATCAATATTGGTGGTATAGCGAATATTACCTACCTACCAAAAAGTAATTCCGATCACATTATTGGCTTCGACACAGGTCCTGGAAATACCTTATTAGACGTGTGGTGTAAATTACATACTGGGCAAAACTATGATGAAAAAGGACAATGGGCGGCGCAATGTTCTGCCGATCCTGAGTTATTACAACTATTGAGCAAACATCCATACTTTGCAGCGCCAGCACCCAAAAGCACTGGGCGTGAGCAGTTTAACCTGTCATGGTTGCAGCAAAATTTAACCAGTATGCATAGGCATATCGATCCACAAGTTGTGCAGGCAACATTAGTCATGTTGACGACCTCAACAATTGCCAAGCAAATTTTAGAATTTAAAGATGTTGAGCAAGTATATATCTGCGGTGGCGGAGCACGAAATGAGTTTTTAATGGAAGAGCTTGAGTCCGAACTACATGAATGTGAATTATTCACTACAGATGAATTAGGCGTAACAGCTGATGCGGTTGAAGCGATGGCATTTGCTTGGCTGGCCTATGCACATGTTAATAAGATACAGGGCAGTATCGCCAGTGTGACAGGTGCGTCGAAAGGTGCAATATTAGGCACTTATTGTCCAGGTAGAGAGTAGTCATGCCAAAACGCCCATTAGATAAAACAGACATCGCCATTTTAGCGGCTTTATACAAAGACGCCAGAATGAATAATAAAGACATTGCCGAATTAGTTGGGCTGGCACCTTCCACATGCCTTGAAAGAATTAAAAAATTACAAAGTGAAAAGGTTATTAAAGGCGCACAGTTAAATGTCGACTTCCAAGCCTTAGGTGGCAATATCCAAGTGATGATTTCTATTCGCCTTGCTGATCACAGTCGGCCCACCATCAACACATTTCAGAAACAATTGGCTTTATTGCCAGAAGTGATCAGTCTTTATCATATGGGGGGCGAAAACGACTTTTTACTGCATGCGAGTTTAGGTGATACAGAACATTTACGAGACTTTGTGTTTAATGCCATTACCGCAAGAAAAGAAGTCAACCACGTTGAAACGGCTCTGATTTACGATCAAATAAACGGAACCGTTCTACCCAAGGTTTGAAGTGATTTCAACTTCAAACACTTCGACTATAGTTCATAATATTCGGTAAAACACTTATACAGCTGCGTACCACTTAACACTGAGGCAGAGGGGAAATGCAAAATAGCCACTAAATCACAAGGGGCTAAGATATCTGTAGTCGCTCTATCTGTGTCTAAATTATCAACATTCAGCACTCTAGCTAATACCCCTCCTTGTTTGACAAAATCGCCAGGTTTAGCAATATATTCTACTATGCCACCTTGTTGGGTAAACAGTGTCTTGTAGTTTTTTAGCATAACAGCCTTGCGAGACATGTTTTCAGGTAAAGTGGAACTATCGGGTAAACATCCCTTTGCAGTCAAATAAGTCAGAATACTTGTTGCGTCATATTCGCCTTCTTGAAAACTGATCACCTCTTGGCTTCCCATCTCTAATGTAAAAGCCTCAACGCCAAAATCGACCGGCTTTTGGCGTTTACTACTGACTAAATCGGTCAGCAGCCACCAAGGGCAAAACGTGGCTTCATCCAAAGCGCCTGAAAACACATTTGGCATAAATATCACATGGGGAATATTGAACAAACTAGCAGAAGCCTTAGCATATTCAGGAACATATATATGCCGCGTTGACACAGGACCATTATGTAAGTCCAGCACATAATCGGCGTCAAATGCTAACTGTTGCAGCTTTAAATTAAGATGCTGGGCTAGACCGATCCCCCAGGTTTCACTTAATCTAGCTTGTAATTGTTGTTTCATTTTTTGTCGAAACCGGGATTTTATCGACTCAACAGATTCATCATTATCAATGCTTTGGGCAAATGTATGGATAAAAGTGTCATCGTAATAGTAACCACGATTCCAATTTGTTCCATTCACAGGATCAAAGCGCCCCAAGGTATATTCACCTGCTTTGATGTTAGTGCCGACCGGATTACAATTGGGAACCAATAACACTTCGCCACAGATAGGTAACGTTTTAAGCCATTGAATAAGTTGATAAATAACCACATTACCTTGCACTTCGGCACCGTGAATTGAACTCTGGATATACACCTTTGGCCCAGGCTTCTCCCCAATAAACCGGTACAAGGGCACATTCATGTTTCGGCCAGATGCGTTTTGAGCCACCACTATATGTTCTTTTAACAACTTATTCATGCAACTCGAGGGTCCTGTCGAAAAGCCCTAGGCTTTGGAGGATGGAAAGTGTGGGGATATTGACTTGCGAACGCCATTGCCCCAAAGAATAGCTTCGTTAAATAAACTATGTAGCAGCTTTTGATCAACGTTTAGAATTTTTGATATTCTGATCACTTTTAACCAATTACCGCTTTCAAAGGCTTTAACTAACATCAAAAACATAGATAAATCATTTTGACCGCCACACAAGGCTTCTTTCACCTCGTCCACTAAAGGCAATTTTTCGATCAAATACCCCATTTGTTGATCAAGTAAGGCGTCCAACATTGAAAACAATCCTACTAAAAATGCTGTAGGAGGATTACTACCTATATTTTTTTCAGTGCCTAATAGATCGCAGAATTTTGCTCGCACTAACGATAAATGCAGTAACTCTAAAGGTTTATCATCAGATAAATTAGTCAGGGCCAGCAAAGCAATAAACTTCTTAATTTCTACTTCACCCATATAATTTAGACCGTGTCGTAATGAAGTAATCTTGTAACGCTTGTTGATAGTCGGATTGTTGATAAATCGCAACAGCATGTAAGACAAACCCACATCACGCTCAATAACATTATTAATGCTTTCTACATCGAAAGACTCACTAGAACTAGCCCCCATTAATTCAACTAATGTTAGTTTGGAAGTAGGCAGGTTTTTATTGGATAATGATTCTGGTCTAGCGAAGAAGTACCCTTGAAAATAATCAAAGCCCATATCTCTAAAGGTACTGAAGCTGTTTTGTGTGTCAACCTTATCTGCAATCAGTTGCACATTCGCATCAATAAGTCGATTGACATTTTTTGTCAAAAAATCCAGATTTTCGGTGTTGGTGTCCACTTTGAGCAAATCAATGAAAGGTAAATACTCATTCCAACGTGGCTCAAAGCTAGAGTCTTCCAAAGCGATTTTAAATCCCATTTTTTTAACATGCTTACACATATCTAACAGGCTGCTATCACCACTTCGGTCAGCAAGTAACTCAACCACCACATTTTCAGGGTCAAGAGACGCTGGCAGGCCACTTATAAGTGTCTCTGGTTGGAAATTAATAAAAGATTTTTTACTACAAGAGATATCGTCTAAATTAAGTGTTTGATAATTTTTAGCAATAAGTTTGGAAGTAGCCGTATCTCTTTCGACACTGGGATAACAATTATTTTTACCATCTCTAAAAAACAGCTCGTAGGCGAAAACTTTTTTGTCTCTATCTAATATTGGTTGGCGAGCTATAAAAGCAAACATATCAGTCCTGTCTAAGTATTTTCTTTATTGTGGTTATTCGCTAGGTCAATAAGAGCCGACCGAGTGTATTAATTCACATAATTCAAACGATGCACGCGAGTTATCATAACACTAAAAAAATATGCTTGAATACACCGGTGTTGATTCGACAAATTTTGAAATCAACTACTTACCGATTGCCTCATTGCTATGCCCCACTTCAACGATTCATTATAGAAAGCATGGACCATTTTTACGTCTAGTGATAAATGTTTCGAAATAGTGGCGACTCCTTCCCAGTAGCCTCTTTCAAAAGCCCTGATTAAAACCAAAAATTGTTTTAATTCATTTTCATCACCACATAATGCAGCCTTAATATCTTCACCTAAAGGTAACTTTTCAACAATGCCCTGCATAGGTTTGTCGAGTAAAGCATCAAGAAGTGAAAATAACCCGACTAAAAACCCCGTAGGGGGATTGTTGCTCAATGATTTTGCATGTCCAATTAAGTCACAAAACTTGGCTCTAACTAAAGATAAATGTAGGAGTTCGACTGGCTTATTGTCACCCAAATTAGCCAAGGCTAATAACGCAATAAACTTTTTCACTTCTATTTGCCCCATATAATTGAGTGCATGACGCAAATCACTAATTTTAGTAGTTTTATTGACGAGTGGGTTATTGATAAAGCGCAGCAGCTTATATGACAAAGACACGTCGCTTTGAATAATAGTGTTGACCTTCTCTATATCAAACTCTGCAGACGAACTTGCGCCTATCAATTCAATTAAAGATAACTTTGAAGTAGGCAGTTTTTTTTGTTTTATGATCTCTGGTCTGGAAAAGAAGTAGCCTTGAAAATAATCAAACCCCATATCTCGATACTTTTCGAAATCTTCCATAGTCTCAATCTTTTCGGCAATTAATTTTATATTGGAATCTACATATTTACCAATGTTATCAGTGAGAGCTTGTTGATCGCACTCAACAATATCCACTTTGATAATATCGGTATAGGGTAAAAGTACGTCCCACTGTTGATCAAAGTCGTGGTCATCCAGTGCTAATGTGTAACCTAATTCTTTAATGGTCTTACAGGCTTGAACCAACTCATGGGTTGGCTTTACAGTTTCAACCACCTCAATCACCACTGTTTTGGGGTCAAGTGAAGTTGGAAAACGATGTAATAGTGTATCGTGGTGAAAATTAATAAAAACTAGTTTACCTGCAGATATATCTTCCAAACCTAAATCTAAATGGCTATCGGTTAATATTTTTGATGTTGCTTCATCCGGCGAAATATTTGGAAAGCAATTATTTTCGCCATCTCTGAACAATAATTCATAGGCATATAATTCCATGTTTTTATTCAATATTGCCTGGCGCGCAATGTATGCAAACATCAGATTATTTCCCTATATAGGATTTATTACGGTTGAAAGTATTGATCCCTTAGGCATCATCACAACGTAACTTACA
>JAWUXT010000073.1:0-7357 GCA_034111205.1 Paraglaciecola sp.
TTAAAAACCATAAAGGGCACCTTAAATAAAGTCGGCTTAATAAAGTCGACCTAAATAAAGTCGACCTAAATACATTAAGCGTGACAAACCTGAGTAAGATTGAGTACATGTGATTTGGGGTCAGCGATTCAAAAGATAAAAAGGCTTATCTTCCTATAGGCCTTTTTATTGGTCATGCATAAAGGTGAACTCTCACCCCGCGCTTTCCTCTTTTTCCTCACACCCCCCATTTCTGCCCTATTCCCCACATTTTCGTACTTACATTCTCCAATATTATTTAGATGAATATCATAGCCAATCTGGATGTGTATCAAAGCTCGCACTGTCTATATTTTTGACTAAGTTACCCCAATGATACGTTAGGGGTAATTCGCTGTTAAAGAAATACTTCATGGCTTGGATTTTACCGTTATAGAACTTTTCATCGTCGCTATGAGTGGCTCTGGCAAGTTTTTCGGTGGCTATTTCAGCTTGCCTTAACCATAACCAAGCAATGGTGACGTGGCCGAACATATTCAGATAACTAACTGAATTAGAAAAAACCAAATCGAGATTTTGAGTCTTGGAAGCGCCCATCACACTGGTTGTCACTTCCTTAATGTTATCTACCGCATTTTGTAATTCGACTGCATAAGTCTGTAAACTCTCAATCGATTTTGTACTTTTAGCAGTGAGTTGTATTTCGTTTAAAAACGCTTGATAACCTTTAAAGTCGTTCATAGGTACTTTTCGGCAAAGTAAGTCTAAAGACTGTATTCCCGTTGTTCCTTCATGAATGGGATTAAGGCGATTGTCGCGATAAAACATCTCGACGGGGTGTTCGTTAACATAACCGTGTCCACCTAATACCTGAATGGCTAAATCGTTGGATTTAGGTCCCCATTCTGATGGCCAACTTTTTATAATAGGCGTTAAAAAGTCCAGTATGGTAGATGCGTGTTTACGCTCACTTTCGGTAGGTGCGGTTTTTTCATCCTCAGAAAGTTGATGTCCATATAGACACAATGCATATGCACCTTCAGAATACGCTTTTTGAGTCAGCAGCATTCGCCTCACATCTGGATGTTCAATGATATTAACTGGAGGTGCTAACGGGTCTTTTGCAGAGAGCAAACGCCCTTGAGGACGCCCTTTGGCGTAATCCAAAGAGTATTGAAACCCAGTTAATGCGGTAAGAGCGGCACCGGTACCGACTAAAATTCGGGCTTCGTTCATCATATGGAACATGTACATCAAGCCTTTGTTTTCTTCGCCTACCAAGTAAGCTACAGCACCATTTTGTTCTCCAAAACTTAATGCCGTTGACGTCTGCCCTCGCCCACCCATTTTATGAAACAAACCGGCCAAAGCAACTTCATTGCGGTCTCCAATTTTGCCATCATCACCGACCAAATACTTAGGCACAATAAATAACGAAATGCCTTTTACGCCTTTGGGTGCACCTTTCACTCTAGCTAGCACTAAATGCACAATATTTTCAGATAGGTCATGATCACCACCTGATATCCAAATTTTATTACCTTTGACTCGATAAGTGCCGTCTTCTTCTTTAGTGGCAGAGGTTGTTAGATCACCCAGGCCAGAACCCGCCCCAGGCTCTGTCATTGCCATGGTGCCAAAAAAACGTCCTTCGCGCTGCGGGATGACCCATTTGTTTATTTGTTCCGGCGTACCGTAAGCTTCAATCAAATTAGAATTGGCATGCGTCAGTGAAAGATAGCCAATACTAGTGCTTGCCGCCGCCGCTAAGTAAGCAGATGCCCCACTCGCTGCAATTTGTGGAAGTTGCATCCCGCCCATGGCGTAATCGGTTGTAGGTGCTGTTAGCCCTGCTTCAATAACAGCATCGAGACCTTCTTTAATCTCAGGAATAATATGGACTTTTTTACCGTCAAATGTCGGCTGGTTACTGTCTACCTTTAAACGAATAGGTACATAATATTTTTCGGCAATGGCCTGTGCAATATCGATTGCAGCATCAAAAGATTCACGATCATGGTCTTGGTAACGCTCGCGAGTAGTTAAAGATTCTACATCAAACATCTCATATAAAAAGAATTCAATATCACGACGACTTAAAATCGGTGCTGGCATTTATAGCTCCTCTAATGGTTGAAACAGTAAGAATATGGATAAGTTAAATAAGTAGGCTTTAACAACACATAGTTGTACACAATACATCGTAAAATCACTGCAAACTATCACAATTTTTAATACTTCGATGCACCTTTAAACGCATGTTTAGATGTGCGATGGGCAGCTTGTAAGGTGCCATTAGCTCAAAAAACATTCAAACTAAGGCCCCTACAAGCAGACTATATGGAGACTAAGAGAGGAACTGAAATTCATTAAGTGGCATCAGTAATTATCAGTGTAAGTTCATTATATTGCTTCATGCTCTATCACATAGATGAGTATTTACATGGTTCACAATATCGTCGACTATGTTGGGCATTAATTGAATGGGAAAATCATGCCCCATTCCTGGATAAATTTTTAGTGTTGCGTTGGGTATGGCATCTGCTGTGGCTTTACCACCTGCTACATTGACTAATCCATCGCGGTCACCGTGAATAACTAAACTTGGGATATTTAGGTTAGTTAATCCACCTTCTCTATTACCAGCGGCCATTATTGCCAGCATTTGCCGGATTGTACCTTTCGCTGTAATACCACGCTGCAACATGCTTTCGACATATTGCTGTAAATCGGTTTCGGAAGATGGGTAATCTGGACTGCCAATCACTTGCCATTTTTTGATGTGGTAATGCATCTGGTCTTTATAATCTTTTGAGGCTAGTTTTTGTAACAACGTTTCGCGAATGTTTTTGTCTATCCTAGGCAGCTGTTTATATCCGGTTGTAGACATTATGGAAGTTAAGGTTTTTACTTTTTGTGGATGATGGATTGCCATCAATTGCGCTATCATTCCACCCATTGACGCCCCCACCACATGTACTTCAGATAGCTTAAGTGCATCCAATAATGCAATGATATCTCGCATCATATCTTCGAGTTGATAAGGCGTTTTTATCGAAAGTCCTAGTTTTAACTTAGTTATGACCCAACCCATATTGGGTATAGATAAATGGTCAAGCTGCTGGGATCGCCCCACATCACGATTATCTAAAAGTAAAATTTGAAAATTTGCAGCAACTAATGCATCAACCATAACACTAGGCCAGCCAGTTAATGGTGTGCTTAATCCATGAATGAGCAACAGTGTCGGGTGTGATGGATTTCCATGCAGTTGATACGCAATATCAACACTGTTTACTTTAATTACATTTTCAAACATTGAATGCTTATACATTGTTTTTTGGCTCATGCATTTACCATCGCTGACACCATAGCTTCGCGCATTTCACCTTGAATGGGCGTTGGTTTTTGTGTATCACGGTCGACAAATACATGGGTCAAACAACCCACTGCTGAAGCAGTGTCTTCGTCCTGCTTAAAAATACCTACCGAGTAATCTACGGAGCTTTTTCCAAGACGATCAACTCTGAAAGCGCCAATCAATTTTTCAGGGTAAGCGACAGAACTCATGTAATTACAACTAGATTTCACAATAAAACCAATTTGGGCACTCGTCATTGGGTTGAACCCCGCCTGCTCGATTAAAAACTGATTCACAACCGTGTCAAAATACGAGTAATAGTTGATGTTATTCACATGGCCGAACATGTCGTTATCCATCCACCTGGTGGTGATCGGAAAGAAAAAAAGAAAATCGGTTTTAGACTCAGTACTCATTTAATCCGTTCCTTGATGTGCTTGACGATAGATTTGTTTGACGTCTTCTAACGTCACTGGTTTTGGATTATTTACCAGCAAACGTGTTTGTAACATCGCGTCATTAGCTAAAGTATTAATATCACTCTCGCCAACCCCCATTGCAGCTAAACTCACTGGCAATTTAAGCTGTTTTATCAAACTCGCGATAAAATCAATCAGTGCCTTGGCAATCTGTTGGTTGCTGCCATCTAGGCTAATGGTGTCGCTGATACTTGGCGCAAGTTCAGCATATAAGTCAGCGCAATGGCTGAGGTTGAAATTCATCACCTGAACAAGCACAAGTGCATTACTTAATCCGTGTGGGATGTGAAAGTGCCCTCCCAATGGATAAGCCAAAGCATGAACGGCTGCAACAGGCGAATTGGCAAAGGCTTGTCCTGCTAAACATGCCCCTAACAACATGGCTTGACGCGCTTCAACGTTGCTCCCATTGAACGTTGCTTCAAAAATATTACTTGATAACAACGTCAGCGCTTGTTTAGCCAACAGATCAGAGTATGGGTTTTTCTTTATGGCGCTGGTATAGGCTTCAATGGCATGCACCATTGCATCAATTCCAGTTGCTGCGGTTACATGAGACGGTAAACCCAAGGTTAAACTAGCATCTAGCAAGGCAATGTCTGGTAAAAGTGTAGCTGAAACAACACCCGCTTTAGTGGTGTCACCCGTAGTTACAATCGCGATAGGCGTCACCTCAGAGCCAGTTCCAGCTGTTGTAGGTATCAGTATAAGCGGTAAGCGTTTTCCTCGAATGGCATCAACACCATAAATATCAGCGAGCTGTTCATCTGAATTGGCCAGCAGAGCCACTAATTTTGCCGTATCCAGTGAGCTGCCACCGCCAAATCCAATGATGCCGTCAACGTCCAGTTCCTTTGCATAAGTCACCGCAGACAAAACGATATGTTCGGGCGGATCAGCCACCACTTGATCAAAGCAAAAATATTCTTTACCTGCCTTTTTAAACGCAGCATCTAATGGTTGCATTAAACCAACATCCACAATGCCTTGATCAGTAATGATCAAGGGCTTCGAAATATCAAGTGCCGAACAAATGTCGGCAATACGTTCAATCACGCCTATTTCACTAATAATGGATTTGGTGGTCGAAAAAATAAATGGTTTCATGGGTACCTACCTATACATAAATCGTTTGTCATCTAAATTGGCAGTAGGTAGTGTATCTTTTTTTCTGACTAATAATCTTGAGTATGTTGCCAATCTGTTTTGTTATCGCGTTTTGGCATTATATGCAGCGAAGGTAAGTTATAACCGGGGTTAAATTTGTCGGTCTTGATTTAAGGTAATAATTTCATATTTGCATCTTCATCTCGCAGAGTCATAGTCGGTTGCTTGACCTTCTGACTAGATATATTCCACTTAAAAATCTTTGGGTGAGTTTCATAATTATATTCCTTAAATATTTGTCTACTCTCATTCCGTTTTTCGGCTTCCCAATACTATTTGTAAATTACGGCCAACGTGTGATTCCCGTAATAAAATAGCGGATATCCACCCAAAAGAATGTTGTGTTGTAAATCCGTCTCAGAAATATAAAGAAACATTAAGCTGCATAATCCATCAAAACGCTTATTCATCGCTCGTCGCTGCTGGTTTATCAGAGGCTCGACGATTGGTAATTTGTGCCCTGCGATATTCAGTAAAGGCTCGGTATTCTGGAGGGCTCAAGGCATCGTCTTTATTCACATCGAATGCCTCCAACTTACCAGTTTTAAATGGTCTGCGAAGCCATCTAGGCATTTCATTTGGGGTCAATGTACCGCTAAAGTCATCATCCAAGGCACCAAAAAACTGAGCGATTTTAAAGTTAAGGCTATCGTGCACAGGCTTTTCTGAGGTGCCGTTTTCCCAGCGGAAAAAGAATCCGCCGTACAGCATTTCGTCATGAGACTGCAGCCCCCAGGGCACTTGGCGCGTCGCGTCAGGGTTCGCAAGGTTTGCAGCGCTGTTGTCATACACACTACTATGCACCAGTCTGGCACCTGCCGGCACTTTTAACGGCTGTGCCAGTGAGTAGGTATGTTGCCAGTTGAAATCATAACGCGGCACATGCAGCAATGGCTCAATCGTGCCGTCGGGCAGGTGCACGTCAAATCGTGTTTCTACTCCACGAAAGTGCGCGTGTGGGAACAAACTATAAATAATAGCCGGTTGCTCAAACTCGAAATACGCACGCTCCTCATGGCGTGACTCTCCAGGCGGGATCCGTAAATCATACCCAATCACCACTTGCTGACGAAGGCTGTAAGTGGGCGCCGCATCGTGGAAGTACAAGGCGATTTTGGATACGTCGGTCGCCTCGCGTCCGAAGGCAGTATAATGTACTTGCAGGTGGATTTGACCGCCTGCCTTAACTAGCACCCCAGTACCTTCTGGATAGACATACGACTCAGCACCTGGCGCATAACCCATCAGGTAGTTTTTAAATACCGCATCCAAACGCTTCTCGCCAAGTGGAATGTCTTGCTCACTGGTGCCAATTAGTACGTGGTGAACCGCTTTTGTTTCGCCCGGCTGAATGCTGACAGCCCGCACCCACACATCATGATCGAGTGGGTTGGTAATAGCTGGATATTGATACTCGATAATACCTGTTGCAGGTACTGTAAACGCGGGCGCCGTTACCACTAGATCTGGTTCACCCAAGGGCCAGCTTTTCTCAAGCGGCTTCACAGCCAACAGCGGATCATCTCCATCCCCTCGAGGCGAGCCAGCTTCAATCCAATGTACCAGTGTTTTTCGCTCCTCCACAGTCAGGCCCCTTGCAGCGTGAATGTCTGCCAAACTTGTATCCACTTCCCAGGGAGGCATGCGACGTGTGCGGACCACTTCACGTATCATTGGCGAAAAACCTCTAATCATTTCATAGCTCGTCATTGCCCAGGGTCCAATGCCGTTTGGCAGGTGACATGCAACGCAGCGTTTTTCTAAGATAGGCGCAATGGTGTCTCCATAACTGATTTGAGCATGTGCAAGCTGTTGTTCACGCTCTGGGAAATTAATGATGCAGCCAAACGCCTGACGTTTTGGTTTAGCCACCGGTTGCCCCGCGAGAACCGCCGCAAGGGCATCAACAAGATAGTTCTGTTTGGCATCGTTACGTTGTGTTTCATAACCCACCCGATCGTTCACAGGCCCGCGGTAAACCACGCGCCAGTCGCTGGTATCAATGACCAACACTTCACCGCTTCGGTCAAGCTCAAGCGCCTCTCCAATCAACTGTGTATCGTCAACCAAAACGGGAAAATCGATACCAAATTCGGCTACTTCCTGACGAATACTCTTGTACGTGTCCTGCAAGCTTGAATTGATCAGCATGAACTCGACATTATCACCGAACTTTGCACGAATATCTCGCAGGTCTGGCAGCAGATTACGTACAATAGGACAACCGTGCATCGTCACCATCAGCACCACCGCTTTCGCGTCCTTATGATAATAAAGCTCATGAGAAGAATGATGTTGATCAAGCAAACGGAAATTGTCGACACGGTTTGACACAGCAGACACGCTACCAATAGAAAGAATGAAACAAGCA
>JAWUXT010000074.1:0-10004 GCA_034111205.1 Paraglaciecola sp.
TTCCTCCTTGTCAGTCTTTTCAAAACTGAGTTTTAGAGTAGCCGTTGGTCAATAACATCAATAATATAAAAAATGAAAACATTCTTGAGGCGGCAATCAAGTTGTTGTCCGTTCACGGAACATCGGTTCCTACAGCCAAAATTGCGCAACAAGCAGCGGTTTCAAATGGCACATTATTTAATTATTACCCAACCAAACAAGCGTTGTTAGACGGTGTTTATCTGTCGATTAAAAAAGAGGTTTCAACCCACGTGATCAACCAGGTTGCTAAGGAAACCAAACATATCAAAGAATTGATTTTGTTGCTGTGGCAGCAATTTATCTCTTGGGCTATGGCTAACCCGTTAAAACAACAAGTAGCCAGTTTACTCAGGTCTTCCTTAGCGATTTCTGATGAGGTTAGAGCATTAGTTGATGATATTTTTAGATTCATTAATATCAAACTGAAAGAAGCACAAAATAAACACGTTATTCGCGATATGCCGACTGAATTTCTGTGCGAAATTGCTGTTGCTCAAATGCAGGCAACGATACAGCACGCCAGAGTCAATGATTTCAGTCAACAACAGCTGAGCCAGCTAATTCAGCAAAGTTTTGAAGTGTATTGGAACGGTATTAAAACCTAACAACCTCTTTATTGGGTAAACATATCTATGTAGGTATTTATCTCAGCTAAGTCACCAGGCAATGTATACGCTTGATACAGCACGAATGAGACAGTATGAAGATAGGTTGTTTTTAATAATATTTTAAACAAAGGTAAAACATGATTGAACTAAAAGTTAATGACCAGATACAAATAGTTGATGTTGAAGCTGATACTCCGCTCTTATGGGTTATCCGCGAACAGCTTAACCTCGTCGGCACTAAGTTTGGCTGTGGAATGGCGCAATGTGGAGCCTGTACTGTGCATCTAAATGGTCAACCTATCCGCTCGTGTGTCACGCCTATATCAGCGGTAGCGGGGCAAGCTATTACCACAATAGAAGGTATCGCGGATGACAGCGGGAAATTGTCGAAAGTGCAACAAGCATGGGTTGATGAGCAAGTACCACAATGTGGTTATTGTCAGTCAGGCCAAATCATGTCTGCTGTTGCGCTACTAGAAAGTAATCCAAGCCCTACTGACAGTGATATTGACGCCGCTATGAGCGGTAATGTGTGTCGTTGCGGTATGTATGGCCGGATCAAAAAAGCAATTAAAAACGCTGCGTTGGTATAATAGTTTTGCAAGGGGAATGTTATGAGTAAATTGACGCGAAGAGCTTTTTTGACCGCTGGCCTTATTATTGGCGGTGGACTGATAGTTGGAGTGGCTATTCGCCCGGGTCATCGTACACCTAAGTTAGCGAAATTTATGCAGCATGACGATGAAGTCTTAGTCAATGCGTGGGTTAAATTACTGCCCGATAACAGTGTGACAGTCATTGTGTCCCACGCAGAGATGGGACAGGGAGCGCAATCAGCGCTGGCTATAATGTTAGCTGATGAGATGGACGTAGATTGGGACTCAGTCACAATAGAAGAAGCGCCAGCTCATGATGAATATGCCAACTTTCATATGGCCAGAGAGTTTTTATTACCGGGTAAAATGCCCGGTATCGTTAATCAAACTATTAACGGTGTGTTCCTGACGATCTCTAAATCAATCGCGCTGCAAGTCACTGGTGGAAGTTTTTCTATACGCTCAACTGGTGAACGCGGTATGCGGGTGGCAGGTGCTGCAGCTAGAGAATTGTTGGTGCAAGCGGCGGCGCAAGAATGGCAAGTTGCAGAAACTGAAATTAGAACCGAAAAAAGTATTTTGTATCATGATGCAACTAATCGCAAAGCACCTTATATAGAATTTGCTAAAACAGCTGCAAAGCAACAAGGTCCTGAATTCCCGACCTTGAAAACACCTGAGCAATTTACCCTCATGGGCAATGAAGAGATTCAACGTCTGGATATACCTGAAAAAGTAAATGGCACTGCTAAATTCGGAATTGATGTGGTGTTGCCGGGTATGAAATACGCAACGGTTAAAACGTCTCCTGTGTTTGGTAGTAAAGTTGAGTCAATCGATTCATCCGTGGCTGAAAAAATGAAGGGCGTGATCAAAGTGGTCAATATTGGCGATGGCGTGGGTGTTATTGCTGAAAGTTATTGGCAAGCCAAAAAAGCTATCGCAGCAGTCAGAGTCTCTTATTCAGCGAGTGAGTGGGATAACACCAGTTCTGACACCATCATGGCGCAATTTCGTTCAGACATGGACAAAGCGGTCACCAATGGCGATGAAGAAACTGATTTCTCTGAGGGTAATGCCCGTAATGTTATCGAGTCAGCCGCAAACGTTATCACCGCTGAATATAGCGTACCTTATTTAGCGCACATCACCATGGAGCCGATGAATAGCACTGCTTTGGTTAAAGATAGCAAAACTGAAGTGTGGAGTGGCACGCAAAACCCATTAGGTATCAGAGCTGCGATAGCAGAATATTTGGACACGGATGCTGAAAACGTGGTGGTCAACAATGTATACCTTGGTGGTGGATTTGGACGCAGAGCCATGACAGATTACCCTATTCAGGCAGTAAAACTGGCGAATGCTCTGCCCGGGGTACCGGTCAAAATGATTTGGTCCCGCGAGGAAGATGTGCAACATGACTTTTATCGGCCTGCTATTGTCAGCCGGTTTAAGGCTGCGTTAGGTGATTCCGGTTTGCCCACTGCATGGGAAAATCAATATGTTGATAAACATGAGCCTAAAGAGGCGCCTTATATTCCTTATCAGGTGGATAATCAATTTATACATTATATTGAAAGCCCAACTCATATACCTTTTGGCGCTTGGAGAAGTGTTGATCATTCCCAACATGCGTTTTTCACCGAATCCTTCATTGATGAACTCGCTCATGCAGCAGGCCAAGATGCGTTTCAATATCGACGGACATTGTTACAATCAGAGCCACGTTATCTGAAAGTACTTGATGCAGTCGCAAATATGTCAGACTGGGATCGCCCCTTACCGCAAGGATGGGGCAGGGGAATAGCGATTCATGGCTCATTTAATAGTATTGTTGCCGAAGTGGTCGAAGTCGACATGTCTAGCGGCTCACTAAGAGTTGATAAGGTTTTTTGTGTCGCTGATGCAGGCTTTGCTTATTGTCCTAATGCGTTTAGAGCACAAATGGAAAGCGGTATTATTTTTGGCTTGTCCGCCGCCTTACATGGAGAAATCACCATTAAAAATGGTGCTGTGATGCAAAGTAATCTTCACAATTACAAAATGGTGAGAATGGATACTGCTCCAGATATTTATGTTGAAATCATCAACAGTGGCGAGAGAACCGGTGGTGCCGGTGAGCCCGGTACTCCGCCAATTGCGCCAGCATTAACCAACGCTATTTTCGCAGCAACGGGAAATAGAATTCGAGATCTACCCGTGAAAATAGGCTGAGGACATAACGTTTTTAAAGCGCCATAGAGATTAAACAACAATAAAGGACTCAATTTGGAACTGCTTAGTCAGATTATTTGAAATGTAAGCTGACTAAGGTGCTCCCTGAGGAAAATAAAAGTTAAAATGTAGATTTTATTTTCAAGAGTTTTAACCTCCTAGATCCTAATCAATTACTGACTTCGTTTACGAACAAACCTAAGTTTAGCGTTGTTCGTACCTTACTAAATCCGTATGATTAACCGCATACATAGACAAGATAGAACTTATTATGACAGATACTAATCCTCCGCCTGCCGATTTTATGGCCCAAGTACAAGCCACTCAAACATTATGGGCGCTACAAGACCAAGCCAGCGAGGGTTGGGTGGTCCTTGATTCAATTAATTTTGAAAATGCAGACGTGATGCCAGTATGGTCTAGTATTGAATTGGCCAAAAGCCACTGTGTCGACGAATGGCAAGATTACGTGCCTATGTCTATTTCCTTAGCGGACTGGTTGGAATTTTGGGTAGAAGATTTAGCCGAAGACAATGTGCTCATAGGTGTGGAATGGCGTGACGGCGGAGAATACATCGAGTTAGAGCTCGTGGAATTTAGCCAGATGATAGCTAAGCTAGAAACTTTATAACGAGTGAATTTGAATAGGTAATTGGCAGCACTGCGCTGTTGATTTTAATCCCCATATTCATGATTACGCCATCGCCCAGGACTAAGTTGGTAGAGCTGTTTAAAGCGGTGGGCGAAGCTGGCACTGTCGGCATACCCGACTGTATCGGCTATTTGCTCTAGGCTATAGTTGGTATAACGTAGTAAATAGCAGGCATACCCCATACGCGCCTGAGTAATTAACTTCATCGGCGTCTTGCCTGTTTCTTTTTTACATAGCCGATAAAATTGTGGCTCTGACATGTGAAGTTCAGCTGCGAGGCATCCCACAGTCCATGGCAACTTCAACTGCTTAGTAACGTTGCGTATCAGTGTTTGAAAACGTTGTTGTTGTGCACTTTGTGTTGGGGGCTTTTTTAGCGTCTCTTCAATCTGATAAAGTAGCACTTCGATTAGCCTCAGCTGAATGTCAGGCTGATACCGGCCATCACTGTGATCAAAATCCCTAATCAATATCATGGTTTGATACAACAATGATGTATTATCACTGTGCCAAATGCCTGCCTTAAGTTGATGAATAAACTCATATTCCGGACAGTCATGTAACAGCAACCAGCACATATCCCAATGTTCAGCATCAAGCTCATACAGAAAAGGTGTCCCAGCGGGGATCAGCAGAATAGTATTGGGGAGGATAGACTGGCAGCCAGAGTCTAAAGTGATTTTACCTGCACCTGAATTCGTGGAAATTAAGTAATGGACATGAACGGAGTCATTTTGTTTACCATTAAAATACTCACCTTTACCGGTTTTGCCGATCTGATAGTTATTGCTTAAGTGTGACACGCCTGCACAGGCAATAAAGGATTTTCCGTTACCAGGAAGTGATTCAAAGTTAAGAAAATATTCTTTACAACTCGGATCAATATTAAGAATTTCACGCCACATGATTTCTACACAAATGATAGTTTTAGACATGATACATGATATTCGTAATGATGTTTATTTTCACGCACTCTTATAAAATACACCCAAATACTATTTATGTGCTTTGAACAATATTTTATATCCGTATGCTAAATAACAATACATCAACACTTCGGCAAAGCCTCAAACTTGCCTGGCCTATTTCGTTGCAAAGTATCCTCGTCACTATGCTGGGAATGAGCGACATTATGATGGTGGGGCATCTGGGTGACACAGCTGTTGCTTCTGTTGGATTAGGCAACCGGATTCAGTTTGTTGTGCTGATTATCTTGTCTGGTTTGGCTACTGGCGTAGGTGTGTTGTCGGCACAGTATTTCGGCGCAGGGAAAAACGCTCGTATTAGCCCTGTCATTATAAAAACTCTGGCTATTGGTGCTGGGGCTTTATTGCCTGTGGTATTGCTGACCCTTGCTTTCGGTGATCTTATTGTGGGTCTTGGCACCACTGATCAAGTCATTATTGATACAGGCAAAGCCTATCTGTGGGTCACCATGCCCAGTTTAGCATTTGTTGTAGTGGTGATGGTTTTTGAGAATGCTTTGCGCGGGCTCGGTCAGGTTAAGTTTTCGATGGCCCTTGGCATGATTGCGATTGTTATTAATATTGCTCTGAACTATTGGTTAATTAACGGCGGGTTAGGTGTTGATTCAATGGGCGTGGCAGGTGCTGCTTGGGCAACTTTTATTGCCAGAGGCATTCATGCTGCACTGATTGTATTCTGGCTGTATAAAAGAAAACATGTTGTTTTTCCTACTCGCCCAATCGGTAATGAGTTTTATGACAAAGGGCAGTGGGTTCATTTAATCAAATTAGTATGGCCAATGATGTTGAGCTTTGGTGTGTGGTCATTGGGTACATTTGTTTATCAGCTCATCTATGGCCGCATTGGGACCCAGGAACTTGCCGTCATGAGTCTGATGGCACCACTTGAAGGTTTATTAGTCGCTTTCTTCTTTGGTTTTGCTTCTGCCTGTTCGATTATGGTGGGGCAGCGACTGGGGCAAGACGCATTCAGTTCTGCTTGGTCTGTGGCGAGAGGTTTTGCTATTAGTGCACCTATCGTTACCTTTTTCTTAGGGCTGTTGATGTGGAGTCTGGAATCCTTAGTGTTCATGCCCTATGACAACTTGGATGAGGATACCCTTGCTGTCGCCCATGATATGTTTATGCTGATTACGTTTGGCACCTGCATCAAAGTATTTAACATGACAGCTTCGATGGGGATTTTGCGAGCCGGAGGCGACAACAAACATTGTCTACTCATCGACTTTTCTGGAATGTGGATCATAGGTATTCCGCTAACTTTTGCTGCTGCATTTTATTTTGGCTTACCGATTTATTGGGTGGTGTTGATTACCTATTCAGAAGAGGTGGTTAAATCGGTGTTGTTTGTGTATCGCCTAAAAGCAAAGTATTGGCTGCGAAATTTAACCGTGGATATTCCAACTGCAACGTATAATCAGTCAAATTAGTCGCCAGCCTGTTCTATTTGTGCGCAGTTAAAAAGCTAATCCTTTAGTTTTTATTAAAAGACCCTTATAAATGCAGCGCTCACCGCTCACTATTGCCTGTATCAATAATTCATTATTCAATGTTTGAATGAGTCTTCACTAAACGCTCACGCTATAGTAAACCACAAACTTAGGCTTGAACTATTCGTCAGAATATTCAGGAAGGATACCGTTGATGCACGATTTTATTTTACACCACTATGACTTCTCTCCCTTCTCAGAAAAAATCCGCACACTTTTAGGACATAAAAATGCGGTCTATCAAGTTGTCAACATTCCGATAATCATGCCTAAGCCTGATCTTGTGGCACTGACGGGGGGCTATCGTAAAACCCCTGTGCTGCAACATAAAAATCACATCTATTGTGATACTCGCCTGATGGCGAGAGTCATTGACGAACAGTTTGGTGGCGAGAGTGTTTTTCCGTCAGAACTATCACTCACTGCTAATATCTTGGCTCAGTGGGCCGACCAACACTTGTTTAGTGTTGCCGTTGGGCTGGCGTTTTCTCCAGCAGGGTTTGACGCGTTTCGTCAACGTGTACCCGAAAAGTTTGTTGAAGATTTTGTCAACGATCGAGCAGAAATGCGTGTGGGTGGCAGCGGTTTATCTATGGATGCCAACACCGCGTTGCAGCTCATACCCATTTACCTGCAACAGACGGAACAACAACTTAAAAATGCTGGCCCCTATATCTGTGGCAAGCACATTAGCATTGCAGATTTTTCAATTTATCACTGCCTTTGGTTCATCAATAACAACGCAGGCGTTCGTGGGTTATTAGAAGGTTACCCAAAACTTAATCAGTGGTTTGAAACAATGAAGGCGATTGGTCACGGGTCACACACTAGTCTCGATGCAACCGCTGCCATTGAAATTGCGCATTCAGCTAAGAAAGCAGTGTTTTCGAACGATGATTTTCTAGTGGTGAACGGTTTTGGGTTTGGTGAGCGCGTCGAAATTGTTCCTACTGATTCTGGCATTATACCCGTTACGGGTGAATTGATAGTGTCTAAGACCGATGAAATTGCGATTAAACGAGTCGATGAAATAGCCGGTGAGGTTTATGTTCACTTTCCCCGAGTTGGCTATAAAATGGTCACCGCAAAATAGGACGATGTATTTGCCAAAATATATCGAGCTCTAATTCACACAACACTTTTCGGGGATATAAATATGACAGGTTTTACAGCAGCTGACGTGCCTGATCAAACAGGAAAAACCATCGTTGTTACCGGTGCGAATACTGGTTTAGGATTTGAAACAGCGAAAGCCCTAGCGGGCAAGGGCGCCCGAGTATTACTCGGTTGTCGTTCTCTGTCGAAGGCGCAAGCGGCCAAAGACAAGATACTTGCTGTATTCCCTCAAGCAGACGTGGTTATTGTCGAATTGGATTTAGGTAGTTTGGTGTCTATTCAAAAAGCGGCGCAGCAAATTAACCAAGAACCTCGCTTGGATGTATTGATCAACAACGCAGGCATTATGGTGCCACCACTGGAGTACACACAAGATGGTTTTGAGTCACAGTTTGGTGTTAATCATTTAGGTCCATTTGCATTAACGTCATTATTATTGGATAAAATCCGTGCCACAGCCAATGCTAGGATTGTGAGTACCGCCAGTATTGCCCACAAAAAAGGGAAAATTAATTTTGACGATATTAATGCCAAAAAATATTACAGTGCATGGATACGTTATGCCCAGAGCAAAATTGCAAATTTGTATTTTGGCTACGAGCTACAACGCCGTTTAAGCGCCATAGGTGATAACACTATTTCAGTTGTGGTTCATCCTGGTGTTGCCGATACAGAATTGCCTCGATACATCCCTAAACCTTTTATGTTGCTCATGCCTGTTTTAAAACTGTTTTTTAATTCGGCTGAGCAAGGTGCTTGGCCAACTTTGTGTGCCGCCACTATGGCGGGTGTAAAGGGGGGAGAATACTACGGACCTTCGAAACGAGGTGAAATTGCGGGGCCGGCGATTAAAGTTAGGTCGAATCGACGCAGTCATAATGAGCCAATTGCAAAAAAACTATGGGACTTGTCTATTGAAATGACTGGCGTTAATCCAAAATTATAAGATGTATATAGAGTTTAAGACACTCAGGTAGCTGACTACTTCGACTAACTGGAATCTATTCCACCCACTCCACTATGAGTGGGTGGAAAAATACTAACGGTATATTTAAACAATGATTAAGCTGTAATGTTATCTTAAAAAAACGCTAAATAATAATCAGGCAGGAGCATCGATAACATGACGAATTTACCAATAAAAACCAGAGAAATGCATAGTCATCACTTTGATTCAACTATTTGGAATGATTTCAAATTTCGCAATGACGATATTGTTATTTCCACGTATGCCAAAGCTGGCACAACTTGGATGCAACAAATAATTGCCCAATTATTATTTGGTGGGGATCCCACCCTTGAAGTGGCCGAAATGTCGCCTTGGATGGACCTTCGATTGCCGCCCAAAGAAATGAAGCTTCAGTTGGTTGAAGCGCAAACTCACAGACGTTTTCTAAAAACTCATTTGCCTGTTGATGCGCTGTGTTTTTCCGATAAAGCAAAATATATCTATATCGGTAGAGATGCCAGAGACGTGATTTGGAGTTTGTATAATCACCATGCTAACGCTAATCAAATGTGGTACGACGCTCTGAATAAAACACCTGGATTAGTTGGCCCAGAAATCGGAAGACCCAATGAAGACATAAGAGAGTATTGGAATGAGTGGTGCCAAAAAGATGGTTTTCCATTTTGGCCATTTTGGGAAAATGTTAGAAGCTGGTGGGAAATTCGTGATCTACCCAATGTGATGTTCATACATTTTTCTGATCTTAAAAAAGATATGCCAAATGAAATTCGTAAGATTGCCGCTTTTCTAGAGATTGAGATTAACGAGCAGGATTGGCCCAAAATTCTAGAATATTCTTCCTTTCAATGGATGAAACAAAACGCTACTAAATCTGTGCCTCTTGGTGGCGCGTTTTGGGATGAAGGTGCGAAAACATTCATCAACAAAGGCGTTAATGGCCGCTGGGCAGATACATTAAGTGATGCAGATTGCTTAGAGTATGAAAAGCGGGCCGAGCTGGAATTAGGTAAAGAATGTGCAGACTGGCTCAAGTCAGGCAATCACTAATTATTAACATGGATTTCCTATTTTGAGTTATTGGGACTGGATAGACAGGTTATGCTTAGCCTCTAAACTCCCAGTCAAGCAATGCGATGAATGAAAGGTCTTAGAATGAATATAAAAATAATAATAATTTCAATAATATTGGTAGCAGCAGCTTATATGATAGTTAAATCGACAAATCAGTCCCCAGTTTCTGGATCCACAAATCAGACCACGGCAGCATTCGGCGCTTGGGAGTCACCGATCACAGCGGCCAGTATTTTTAAGGCCGCAGATAGCGTTTCTTATCTTACAACTGAAAACGACC
>JAWUXT010000075.1:0-8730 GCA_034111205.1 Paraglaciecola sp.
TTGCAAAGCCTCGTTAGCTTCTGCTATTTAGCCGTATTCCAACATTCAATTGCTTGTTCTACTGTGAATTTACCTTCCAAAAGTGCACGGCCCAAAATAACGCCGCTAACATTGGTCGGTTTAAGGACTGCGATATCGTTAAGATTACCAATACCACCAGATGCTTGCCAACCCACACTAGGAAATTGTTTTGTCATTTCAGTGTAAAGTTGATGATTCGCACCTTGTAAAGTACCGTCACGGCTGATGTCAGTACAAAGCACATGTTTAGCACCGACAGATAAAAAGTCTTCAAGTAATGATTCGATCGACACGCCAGAGTTTTCTTGCCAGCCGTGGGTGGCGATAAATTTGTTGCCAGACTCGTCAATGTTGATGTCTAGCGCTAGCACTATGGCGTCTGCGCCGTATTTCTTGACCCAGCCTTTGACTAGCTCGGGCTCTTTAACTGCCAATGAACCAATGACCACGCGTTTGACGCCGATGTCTAAAAGCTGTTTCACGTCTTCTTCGCTACGAATACCGCCGCCTGCTTGAAAGTGCATACGCCCTGTAGCAACCATCTTGCCAATCAGTTCTAGTTGACGTTTGTTGGTGTCTTTAGCACCGGTCAGGTCAACTATGTGTAACCACTTTGCCCCTTGGTCGGCATAACTATGTACTACATCGATTGGGTCGAGCTTATATTCGGTTTTCTGTGCGTAGTCGCCTTGGTACAAGCGCACCACCGAACCTTCAATTAAGTCTATAGCTGGGATGATCATATCTTGCTTACTAACCTTTTCTTATGACTCTGTTTTATATCGCGTTGATTGTAATCTAAAGTTTTGTAATCGAACTACTTGTTATCACATTGCTTCTCATTGAAGAGTCTTATAAATCGATGAAGTTTTGCAAAAGGTGTGCCCCTGCGTCGCTTGAACGCTCAGGGTGAAATTGCACACCAAAAAAGTTATCTTTGTGAATGGCTGCAGAAAAGTCCATGCCGTATTGGCAACTGGCCATAGTAAATTCAGATACTGCCACAGCAAAACTGTGCACAAAATAAAAGTAACTACCACTATCGATACCTTTAAATAACGGCGCATCAGCAACGGGTGTCACGGTATTCCAACCCATATGTGGTAAACGTAAATCGCCTACTTGCATACGTTTTACTTGTCCTGGTATAAGACCTAAACAGGGAGTGTTATCAGTAAGGCTTTCTTCTGATTTTTCAACCATCAACTGCATACCTAAACATATGCCTAAAACAGGTTGCGTTAGGCTTTGAATACAGCCTACTAATTGTTTTTTATGAATGCTGGCCATAGCCGCATTGGCACTGCCTACACCGGGTAAAAATACTTTGTCGGCTGCTTGAATGACCTGTATATCATCGCTAACTATGACTTGTGTACCTAAACGTTCAACTGCAAATTTCACCGATGAAATGTTCGCGCAGCCAGTATTAACTATCACAATTTGTTGTGAAGCCATATCTACAAGGCACCTTTGGTACTAGGTAATGCTTCACCTTGTTTATGGATTGCTTGTCGTAATGCACGGCCAAACACTTTAAATAAACTTTCAACCTGGTGGTGAGCATTGCCCTCTGTTGTAGAAAGGTGCAACGATAACCCCATGGACTGTGCCATCGAATAGAAAAAGTGGGGCACCATTTCGGTGGCCATATCGCCTACTTGATCACGACTAAATTCGGCATCAAATTTTAGGTGCGGTCGATTAGAAATATCTAAAATACATTCCGCACGACATTCATCCATTGGTAAGGCAAAACCAAAACGACCAATGCCACGTTTATCCCCTAAGGCTTTTTTAAGCGCTTCGCCAAGTGCCAGAGCGGTGTCTTCAACACTGTGGTGATCATCTATATGCAAATCACCATCTACGGTAAGTGTTAGTTCAAAACCAGCGTGAGTGGCCACTTGATCAAGCATGTGGTCAAAAAAACCAAGACCTGTTTGAATGGTAGATTTGGCAGTAGAGTCTAAGTCTACTGTGACATTGATATTGGTTTCAGAGGTCTTTCTTACCACATGAGCAACGCGGGTCGAGGCCAATAATTGTTTTTCAATCGCCTGCCAATTGTGAGTATCACGATTGTACTTAATACCTACAATACCCATGTTTTCAGCTAGCTGAATATCGGTATCGCGATCGCCAATTACAAACGAACGAGTGAAATCAATTTTGCCTTGCTGTAAATAGTCTTTCACTAAACCTAGCTTGGGTTTGCGACAGGAGCAGTTGTCGCTTTCAAAGTGCGGGCAAATTAAAACATCGTCAAAGGTCACGCCTTGACCTGCAAAAAAGTCCATCATTTTGTTGTGGGCTAAGTCAAAATCGGCTTGAGGAAAACTATCTGTCCCCAATCCATCTTGGTTTGACACCATGATTAAACGAAAACCATTTTGCTGCAGTTTAAGTAACACAGGTAGAACCTGTGGTTCGAAGACTAACTTTTCTAAGCTATCAAGTTGTTTATCAACGGCTGGCTCTTCAACCAAGGTACCGTCACGATCAATAAAAAGAAGTGGTTGCTGGCTCATGCTGATTTTTCCTGCTGTTTAAAAAAACTTGCCATTAACGCGAGCAATTTTTCGTTTTGTTGTTGAGTGCCAAGCGTAATACGTAGGCAATTATCTAAACTGATTTGTTTAGACTGGTCTCGAATGAGTACTGAGTTGGCCACTAAAAAGTCCATTAACGCCTGTTTTTGTGGGTGTCGGAACAATATGAAATTGGCTTTATCGTCACCGACTAATTCTAGCTCAGGGAATTGGCTTAACTGTTGTTTGACTAATTGCTTTTGCTGTTGCAAAAATTCTACCTGTTTAACCATTTTCTTAAGTCCATTGTGACTCAGTGCTTGGGAAGCAATTTGAGCCACAGGATCTGGCACAGGGTAGGGCGCAATCACCTTCATAATGCTTTGGATAATATGGCTGTTGGCTAAGGTAAAGCCACAGCGCAAACCTGCTAAGGCAAAAGCTTTAGACAACGTACGTAATATCACTAAATTAGGATACGCTGCCAGCTCGGTTGACCATGTATTGGCTGCATCAAATTCAATGTATGCCTCGTCTACAACAACTAAGGCAGAGTCTGCAAAGAGTTCTAATACGTGTTTAAGCTGTGCTTTGCCTATAGTGGTACCGGTTGGGTTATTGGGTGAACATATAAACACTAAGTTTACTTTACCTTGGTAAGTACTAATGGCAGACATGTCTAAAGAAAAATCAGCTTGTAAAGGTGCTCTCTCGATACCCACATTGCAGGTCTCAGCGCTGATAGCGTACATACCATAAGTGGGCGGGCAGATTAAAATATTGTCTTTGCCTGGTGTACAAAATGTGCGAATGAGTAACTCAATGCCTTCGTCAGCACCGCGGCTCACCAATAACTGGTTAGCGTTTACCCCCGCATATTTTGCATAAGGCAATAATACGCTTGTTGGTTGGCAATCTGGGTAACGGTTAAAATGCCTAGTGTCGATATTAAAATCATTAGCAAAAGGTGATTCGTTTGCGTTTAGCCATATTTCGCTGTCGCTATCACCGCCAGCAAAAATACGCCTAGCCGACTCATAAGGCTGCAATGCTTTTAGGTTTTCGCAGATAAGCTTGTCGACTAAATTACTCATGAGTTTTGACTTAATTGTTCAGGGTTTAATCTTAGTGCAACAGCTTGCTTATGAGCATCTAAACCTTCAGCATCAGCCAAGTCCATAATCGCATTACCGATATTTTTTAAACCTTGATAGCTAAGCTCTTGTACTGTGTAGCGCCGCATGAAGTCGGCTAATCCTAAGCTAGAATAATTACGCGCATAGCCGTACGTTGGCAACACATGATTGGTGCCACTGGCATAATCTCCAGCAGATTCAGGTGACCACTGACCCACAAATATCGAACCTGCGTTAGTCAGCTTATCTAAACTGTCGCGAGCATTTTCAATTTGTACAATTAAGTGCTCTGGTGCGTAAGCATTACTGACTTCAAAAGCTTGCTCTAAGCTATCCGTTAAAATATAGCGGCTGTGCTTAACTGCTTGTTCGGCAATGGTTTGTCGACTTAATGTCGCTAACTGTAAGCTAACTTGTAGTTTAACCGCTTCAATCAAATCACTGCTGTTTGACACCAATACAGCTTGAGAATCAGTACCATGTTCGGCTTGTGACAATAAGTCTGCTGCTACAAACACTGGGTTAGCATGTTCGTCAGCAATCACTAATACTTCAGATGGACCTGCTGGCATATCAATCGCAGGGCCTGCTGGAATGCGGCTAACCTGTTGTTTAGCTTCAGTGACATAACTATTGCCAGGGCCATATATTTTATCAACCTTTATAATGCTTTCAGTGCCCAGTGCTAAGGCTGCAATAGCTTGCGCACCGCCAACGAGATAAATTTCGTCAATACCGCATAAGCTAGCTGCATAAAGGATTTCGGCTGCAATTTTTCCGTCTTTGTTCGGCGGTGTGCATAAAACTTTTCTCGCACAACCTGCGACTTGCGCTGTAGCGCCCAGCATTAAGACTGTTGAGGGCAATGGAGCAGTGCCTCCGGGAATATACAACCCAACAGATGCCAAAGGAGCGTGTTTAAGTTCACACACTACGCCTGGCGTCGTTTCAACTACAACATCTTCTGGGTATTGAGCCTGATGGAAAGCTTTGATATTGGCATAAGCTTGATCAATAGCCCATTTAACTTCGGGTTTGATTTGACCTGCGAAACTGCTGAGCGAACTGTCTTCAAAACGCAGACTCTTTAATTTTGCAGAGTCAAAACGCTCAGTAAAGGCCAACAGGGCTTTGTCACCTTGCTGTTTAACTTGCTGAATAATGTCAGCAACCGTATCGCTCAAAGCTTGGCTATCGACAAGCGCCGGTCTGCTAAGTAATTTAGTTTGTTCAGTTGGGTTAAGTTGTGCCCATATTTGCATGACTATTTAGCCTCTTACCTAATTTTTACTTTACCTAAGACATCATCTTTTCAATTGGCATGACCAAAATTGAACTACAACCCAATGCCTTGAGTTTTTCCATGGTTTCCCAGAACAGTGTTTCAGGGCTCACTACATGAATAGCGACTGTTTCATCGCTTCCAGCAAGTGGCAAAACGGTAGGGGTTTCAGAACCTGGCAATAAACTTTTTACCTGTTCTAAATAAGCCTTAGGCGCATGTAACATAATGTACTTACTTTCTTTAGCCTGAGTTATACCGTCCATACGTGGCAGCATTTTGCTGATGAGCGCTTGTTTAGCTGCGGGCATTTCGCCACCGCGCTGAATAAATACCGCTTTAGATCTAAATATTTCATCGGCTTCTTGAAGACCGTTTGCTTCAAGCGTGGCGCCAGTAGATACCAAGTCACAAATTGCATCTGCCAAACCAGCGCGAGGTGCTACTTCAACCGATCCCGTTAACATCACTGTACTGGCGTTAATGTTCTTTTCTTTGAAAAAACGCTCTAGTAAAAAGGGGTACGTGGTAGCGATCTTTTTACCCTGTAATGACTGTAAACCTTGATAATCCATTTCATTAGGCACGGCAATAGATAAACGGCAACCACCGTAATCTAAACGTCTAAGCTCAACATACTCAGCTTTTTTGCCTGCCGCTTTGCGCTCAAGCATCTTTTCTTCTAACTCATTTTGGCCAATAAAACCTAAATCAACTACACCGTCCATCACTAAACCTGGGATGTCGTCGTCACGTACCAATAACAAATCAATAGGTTGGTTAGTAGAATGAGCAATCAACAACCGGTCGCGAATTTGCAATTTAATGCCAATGGCTTTTAATAAAGAGATGCTGTCGTCACTTAATCGTCCTGATTTTTGTACAGCAATACGTAATCTATTGTTATCAATCATGTTTATTCCAATCCTATTTTAAAAATTTGTAACTTAACTTGCCGTTTATAAGTGGCTATTTCGGTCTAAAAGAGAGACCCAAAAGAAAAACCCCCGAAAGATGCCTTCCGGGGGTTTAGAGTGTGTCTGCGCCGCTAGAAGGATTCAATAGACCTCCCAGCAAATACCTGAAAGGCTAAGCTATATGATGATGGATGACTGCTTTCAAGGTAATATTATTCATAACTTTTGTTCTTTTAATCACTGCGCTTTAATGGCGCATACATTATGCAATCGACCTGATTAATGCAAGAATATTTCAGGGGAAAGTGGCTGCTTTCTTACAATTAAATCAACTAAGTTAGTCTACAATCACAATGTTGAATGTTTTGTGAGCAAAACTGTTAAAATAGTTGTCGAAACAACTATGATTCCATTTTATTAAACAAGGAGTAATTATGACTACTGATCTTCTATTCTCAATACTGCCTCGTGAGGGCAAAGTGCCTATCGCCCATGATAGTCAAAAAGTAGTGAAAATCGATAGGCAAGAAGAGTTACACCCTTTAAGTGATGAAGAAAAGGAACTGAAAGGAGAGGAGAATGAGGCTAGGAAAAAACAACAAAAGCAAAATAAAAAAGACAAAAATCCCGAGCCAGAACCTGACCAAGTTAAACAACAAGGGGATGATTCCGAACAGAGAAAACCCAAAGGACCAAAACATTTGGATATCTATGTTTAAGCCTTAAATCACATGACTTTTCATTAACGATGTATTCGGGCCCGCAATTTCTAACTCGCTCCTAGAATTTTTTTTGGCTAAACGCCCAATGGTGGCCTTTGTGCGGTGGGAATATATACCTCGTCCCCAAGGGGCTAACAGCCAAAATCCTAGCGATGATCAAAGTCCTCCACTTTTGCCAAGCTCTAGCAGTTCACAAGTATTTTAATTTTGAGACCTCTGGTCACGGCAACAAAAAATCAATTGGACTTATATTTATGCATAACTTTTTTAGGGATATGACAATAATCATTTGGAAAGCGGGTCAGTCTTTCTTGATGTTCCTCATCACTTTTCACGTAGTTGCGAAGCTGTGAAATTTCTACAACGACCTTATCAGTGTCGTCGCGACTTTCAACATACTGAGTGGCAATTTTTAGATGGCTATCCTGTTTGCTGTATATGCCGGTACGATATTTTTCCCCCACATCCTGGCCCTGTTGGTTGATGCTGTAAGGGTCAATGATTTCAAAAAAGTAGCCTATAAGTTCAACGGCCTTGACTGCGCTTGGATCGAAAGTCACTTTTACGCACTCTGCATAACCATCATAACTGCCTTCGGTTGTAGTGTTTAAACCATTGGCCCGGCCAGCTTCTGTTGCCGCTACTCCGGGTAGGTGCTTCACGTACTCTTGGACCCCCCAAAGGCAACCACCGGCAAAATAAATGATTTCTAGATTGGTATGTGTATTTTTATTTTGTTGTTTTATTTGCATGTTTAATTGTGTCAAAAAGGGTTTAAGGGCCAAGGTCTGTTCTATTAATTGTTGGCAAGCGCCAATCTATAATGCATACCTACAACGGTGAGAGTTAATACGTTGTGACTCTGTTTATATTTTTAGTATTAAAAAAGTAGAGTCCGTATTTTACAACCTAAAATTAGCTGCAATTAATAACGATTGATTATGATGTGAAATATTTCATTCGTTAATATACAATGTCGAAAATCACATATCAACCGTCCAAAATTTTATCTTACGATAAGTGCGTTTGGTTGTTCCAGCCTTTTAAAATCGCCTCCAGGGCGCAGTCAAAGGAATTACTCCTCAGTTAGCTAGAATCGGTGTTGAGTGCAAAATAATCGCACTTTCTTTACTGATAGCTCAAATTTCCCATATGAGAACATTAAAATGAATCGAGTTATACACGCTACTTTGCTTGCTTTGGTATGCAGCATAGTCACTTTTTCAGCAGTATGTAGTGATGCTAATGAAGCAAGTAATGATATTGAAAATATTACAGTTGAAGGCTCTACGACTGCCAATAAAGAACCTGTGGGAACCTTTGTTTCGTTAGTTTCAAACTTAGAATATGACCCGCGCGGTGCTTTACAGGCGCGAAATATGGCTGAGGCTCAAGCTGATGTGACGAGCCGTGGAGGCATTTTTGAAAATACAGGGTTTAGGGTAGGCAGTGCAACGTTACTCGATCCGCAGACCGGGCATTACTTTTCTGAGATCCCTATTGCTCCGGAAATGTTGAGTCAAGCTTATATACTAACTGGAGCAGATAATGCCCTTTACGGTGTAAATAGCTCTGTGGGTACTGTTTCCTTCGGCTGGAAACCGATTAAAACTGCTGGTAGTGTTTCGATTGGCGCAGGTAACAACAACTTTAATCTTCACAGAATTCACACTGCTATTAGTATGCCACTAGATGCTGCTGAGGATTGGATCATCGGTTTTGAAGGTGAATACTCCTTCTCTGAAAGTGACGGCACTATCGACAATGGTGATCACGATTTCAAACGCACCTCTGCCCGCGTTCAACTTGTGGGTCCATCATCGCAGACTGATCTGTTTTTTGGCTCTCAAGATAAGTTTTTTGGCTGGCCCAATATGTATACCCCTTTTAATGTCAATGAGACGGAAGACCTTAGAACGCAACTATTGATTCTAAATCATCAACAGAACTATGCGACAGATAGCACATTTGAAATTTCCGCTTACACCCGCCGTCACAACGACGAATATATTTTTTCTCGTGAAAACCCGCAGATATTTCAGGCCTTTCATGAAACCGAGGTTAAGTCGGTAGCGTTTTCTGGGCGCCATGGGCAAACAGAATCGTTTGCACTAAATTATT
>JAWUXT010000076.1:0-10951 GCA_034111205.1 Paraglaciecola sp.
ATAGCGCCAGACATTTAATTGTCTAATAGGTCAGAGTGAAGTATTACCGGGGCAAAAGATTTATAAGGTACTTTATCTTTATAGGTTTTTACGCGCTTTACCTTAAGTGTTGGATATAAAGTTGGGTAGTTAAGTACCTTATTTATTTCTGGATGTTGCTGCACTGACTGACTCAGCCAACGTTTTAAAAATTGGTCATCATTGGGTAAGAAGCATGGGAAGGCTTTATGGTGATAAGGCTCCATTTTGGGATGTGCATCTCTAGTGATAACAGCACAGCTATATCTATCATCGCTGAATTTACGGCACAGCGCGCCAAGTACAAAGACGTCATCACTTTGCAAATAGTATTGATGCTTTGTTTTACCCACAACTTTTGACTCACCGATCCCTGTGCCTAAAACAATAGCCCGGTTATATTCCAATGCACCTTGCCAATAGGAACTGTCTAGATTACGAGCATTAAATGTGGTGCGTGTCCCAACATGCAAACCTTCAAAAGAGTCTGAACAATCAAACCACCATGTCGCGGCAACCTGTTTGAGTAATCCGTTTTCCTCGATGACGATATCGATGGTTTTATTGGGGTCTTGACCAAAAGCGGGGTAATATCGTATGAAGAGTTTTGAGGTAAATTGTGTTTTGAGGTAAATTGATTGACAATTTCATGCTCTGGAAACGCCATGATTGACTTCTTTAGATGAGCGCCACCCAATCATCGCAATATATCAAAAAAACACGGCGATCATAGCGGCAAAGGGAAATTTTTCGCTGATTATAATGCCAGATACTATTGATGGAACAAGTAATACGCTTAGATTGACTAACGCAAATTTAATCCTAGGAATAAGTGCCACAACTGCACCACTGGAGATACCACCTATAGCCAGCATGGTGACGTGTAGGATGGCAGTAAATCGCTCATCAAATATTGAAAAACAAAAAACGTGCTTAATATACTCGCATGGCACAGGGACAAAAAGTAAAATGAACTACGCCATAACTTCACTGAATATTGGTAAAGTGACTTTGTTATCGCATAATGGCACCCCCTCAAAATACTGATAAAAAGCATACTTAAGGCAAAGACTGTACTTAGCATGGGTTGTAAAATATAAAAATCAAATGGCCAAAAAACCACAGACAGAATATTATTAGTCTCATCAAATCTAATTTTTATAGATAACGAGCACACATGAAGCCGAATTAAAAAACATGAATTACTGGTGACTACATATAACCAAGAATGTCGTTTTGCATGTAGAAAATAATTTTTTATCGCACTGAAACTAAAAGTTTAATTTGTCCAATTTACGATGCAGTGAAGAATGAATCATCACCACATTACTGCTTTGCATGCTCGCCAAGAAACTTTCAAACATATTTAATGTACGATTATCTTTCTCAGAAAACATTTGCTTGGATAATACATCACCTATCTTTTCATCCAATTGACGGGATGATTCGAATTCATCTTCTAAGAAACGAAATAAGGACTTGAGTACATCTTTTTGCCAATTATCAACATAACTAGTTTCAAGTCGTACTGGATATTTAAACAAGTCGCTAATATCAAGCTCTAAATCTTCGTTTGGCTCACCAGAACAAAGCAATAATCGATACCTCAGAAGCTCGTGTATGCTGAGCGACGATAGGTGTTGTTTGATTAATTCACGTTTTTTCATACAGTAAAATACGCACACTAACCAATAAGAAGATCAATAATAATATGAATTAACAATATTTTAAGTGATTTGTATAACAAGTAAGATTGATTACGCTGCCCTAGACTTACCACGCAAAACCGATATTGCACAGGCTACTACAACAAATGCAAGAGACATGTTGAGTGCCATCTCAACCGTCTTAATCAGTGCGGGGTTTTGCTCTGGAGTAAACTGTGCGTTACCTAAATAGTAATGCACCATAAGGTTTACCAGACTCATTCCTAAAAGATTACCTATCGTTCGAGAAAGATTCATCGATGCAGAAGCCACTCCTACCTCTTGAGGCTTAACGCCACCCATAATGGCGTTGTTGTTAGGCGTAGAAAATAGGCCAAATCCGATACCAATCAGTAGCAGCGAACTAGCAATATAAGTCACACTGGTTGCTGTGTTCATAAGGCTCAGTACCAGTAATCCGCAAGCAACAATCACACAACCCAGAGTAGCCACCAGCCTTGGCTGAAATCTGTCGGCCAGCTTGCCAGACAACGGGGCCATTATCGCCATCGACAAGGCCTGAACCAATAAAACCTGCCCAGCATGTGAAGGACTGAGACCTTTTACATATTGCAAATATAAACTCATCAGAAATACCAGCGGGAAATTACTGGCATACATCAACAGTGACGTAGTTAATGACATAGAGAACACTCGACTTTCGCGAAACATTTGTACCCGAATAAGCGGCCGATGACTTCGACTCTGATGTAAAATGAACAGCGCTAAACTAATAGCCGATAGAACGAGCATACCCCATCCCGTATTGTTGGGTAATATGCTTAATCCATATACTAAGGTTGAAGAGAACAATGCAAAAATACCAGTTCCCCACCAATCGTATTTAGTTTTCTCATCATTCTTCCATTCACCTGTGAGGCGCATTTTAATCAACAGTAGAAGTGCAATGACGATAGGTACCTGAAAGAAAAATACCGAACGCCAGCCCCATAATTCCGTAAGCCAGCCACCGATTGCTGGAGCAATGGTCAATCCAATATAAATACATGCTGCAGTGATCCCTAAAGCAGCCCCTCTTTTGTTAGAAGGAGTAACTGATGTAATGATCGCAACACCAGTACCAAATATCATAGACGCTGCAGCACCTTGTACGAATCGCCAAAACAGGATCCACTCAATGCTGGTGCCAAGTCCACACATAAAAGAAGAGAAAGCGTTTAAGGCCAGGCCGTAGGAATAGATGCGCTTTCTTCCATAGTTGTCTGCTAATTTACCAGCAGGCAGCATGAAGATTACACTGCTCAAGATAAACAGTGTCGGTAGCCACGAGACCATCTTGGCATTTGCCTGTAAATCAGCGGCCAAATCAGGAATCGCAATATTCACAGAAGCCATTCCCAGAGGCCCAATAATAGAGCCAAGACAGACAATAATTAAGGCGAATTTGGCGACCGCAGAGTTTTCAGTGGAATTTTCTTGCAAAAGAGGAAAAATCCTTATGACTAAATTAGTTTTCGATCATACCCAAGGAACAGATCAAGTACATGGATAAATATCAATTTGTTTAATTTATACTTCTAATAATAAGACTTGATACCTATATTACGCTTCCACAATAAGCTGTTTTTATATTTATATAATAAATGGGATCACTCTTTTAACCTGCTTCATGTAGTCCAGATATGTTTCACCAAATTCTTGGACTAAGTCTTTTTCTTCAAAATACAAACCTATAAATATATAAACACTGATACTGGTGGCAAAAACTAAGTGGCTAGCAGTGGAAACAGGTACAGCCCAAATGCCGATAAGCATGCCTGTCTGAATTGGATGGCGAACTATCTTATAAAACCCTGACATTTTAAATGTAGCAGTAGGGGCGGACCTACCTTGTAAAGGGTCAAAGGTTTGTCGTAATCCAAATAATTCAAAATGGTTGATCATAAATGTCGCTATAAATAGAAACAACCATCCAAAAACTGCAATACCTCGGATTACATACTCCCCCATTTCAGACTCGACTTGCCAAATGACAGAGCCAAAAGGTATCCACAAATAACACATGCCTCCAATGGCCACAGCAGTTGCAAGCACATAGGTTGAACGTTCAATACTGGGATCAATGAAACGAGTAAACCAACGCTTAAAAGAGGGCCTTGCCATCACGCTATGCTGCAGACCAAACAACAAAAGTGCAAACGTATTGATAACAATAACCGTCACCAAAGAAGCAGACGGCACTATGCTATTGACTGTATGTGGCATCCAAAGATCGTTAACAAACAAAATAAAGTAAATTAATGATGCCACCCCCGCGCCATAACAAATCAACGAATAAATGAAACATCCTGTTTTCTTGATTATATTCATAACCATACCTTTAATAATGTTTTAGCTGAGTGACATTAAATTGTGTATTGATAGTTATAGCAGATTTTAGGGGCTATAAGTTGACACTACCCTGTTATGAACCTAAAAAAATCTACAGTAATCTTCTCAGTATTTGTCAAAAACTGAATTTGCTTACAGCCATATATTTTAATCAAAAATCAATAAGATAAAAAGATAGACTTAAAAGAGCAAACTTAAAATATAACTTAATTTGTTATCTAATGTAATTTTATGTTATAAAATAAGCACAGAAAAGTATGTCGACTTTGTTTATCTAACCTGTGAGATAGCGATGAATACCAATAACGAAAAACAACTATTGAGCGACACCGAAGTGGTGCAGAGGATTTTTGATCATATTGACAATGGAACAACAGATAAGGGCAACCAAAGCTGGAAGGAGCCTGTCGATAACTACCGGTCGAAAGCACGGTTAGATGCCGAACTCAAAATACTGCAAAACCGAACTATCGTTTTTTGTCCTTCGAGCGCCCTTGCTAAACCTGGTGATTATGTTGCCCGTGATGTCGCTGGAATACCTTTAATAGCAGTGCGCGGATTAAACGGAGAAGTGCGAGCATTTAGGAATGCCTGCCGCCATAGAGGGGTGCAACTTGCCGAAGGCCACGGCTGCACCCGCGCGTTAATATGCCCCTATCATGGCTGGGCCTATAGTCTTGATGGTAGTCTACGGAATATCCCCCACGAACATGGGTTTCCTGATGTTGATAAGGCCACTCGAGGACTGGTTGCTGTGGCGTGTTTCGAGAGCAATGGTTTAGTGTTTATCAACCAAAATCCCCAAGCCAATATAGAACAGGACGTTTTGTCGGTGCCAAAACTGCTACCTGACGGCTACCGTTTGTTGAATTCAAGTAACCAGATAGTCAAAGCTAATTGGAAATTACATCTCGAAAGTTCTCTCGAGGGTTACCATATTCGCCAAACTCACAAAAACACATTTTTCCCGGTGCAATACGACAACCTCACTGTGGTTGAAGCATTTGGAAAAAATAGTCGTGTGGCCTTTCCCTACCAATCAATCGAAGGATTAAGGCATAAAAAGCAAACTGACATCAGTGTTGATGGACGATTGACCTACGTCTATCATTTGTTTCCCAATGTAGTGATTTCAACTTTTCCCGGATGTATACAAGTGGTGGTACTTGAGCCAATTGATGAATCAACCACACAGCAACATAGTTATCTTGTCAGTGATATTGCCGAGCACCAGACTGAATTGCTAGATGCCATTTTTGAAGGGCAAAAATTCGCAGCCAAAGGCGCCATTGAAGACTTACAGATAGTACAATCGGCGCAACGAGGACTGTTAAGTGGGGCCAACGATTTTTTAGAATTTGGCCTGTTTGAGACTGCGATTGCTCGCCTGCATACTCACCTTGCGAGTGAAATTGCACGATTAGATAAAGCTTGCGACAAGTAACATTTATGCCCCCAACTCCCCTAATCTCCTTTATGAATAGATCATTGGATAGTTATTATCAGACTAAAATAGTAGCTGATTATCCTTCGTCAAATCGATTATTACTTTCTCTATTTAGGCAACCGAACCTACATCAGATGTCGATCAAACAACTAATCGCTTGGGGAGAGTTATTTGAACATGAGCCCGCTACAATACGCGTGGCTGCAGGGCGATTAGTCAAACAAGGGTTTCTAGTCGCGCAACAACGTGGACATTACAGCATAGGCACAACAGACAAATCGATTCATAAGCTCGCTGCAACATGGCGCTATTCTCAAGACACAGTGGCTCAATGGAATGATGGTTGGATAAGTGTGTATACCGCACATCTTGGGCGCACAAGTAAGCAAAGCATTCGAAATCGTGAACGTGCTTTCAGACTAACTGGATTTAAACCTCTCGAGAAGAATCTTTGGTGTCGCCCGGATAACCTTATGGAAACAGCAGATGCAACATTTTCCAGACTGGTCGATATTGGGCTCGAAGAAAACGCTATCCTAATGAAAGTCGATCATTTTAATCGTGGCCTAGCGACAAGTCCTGTGTCTCTATGGTCACCAGAACAGTTGGAAAAGACTTATGGACTACTCGTAGCCCTCATGGAAAAAAGTGCACAAAGACTTACCGATTTTGATGTCAAACAGGCCACCAGAGAGTCCTTTCTGATTGGCGAACACGTCATACGTCATATCAATCAAGATCCCTTATTACCCGAAGAGATGGTAGATGTATCAGCAAGGCAAACCTTGCTAACGACTATGATTGAATACGATCGTATTTGTCATCCCATATGGCATGAATTTGTCAATCATTCCTAAGCATAACTTAGTGGAACGTCCCCCTTAAACTATTAGTTTTTCTGTTCCCATGGCGGTGGTATTGGAAGCGCCTAAAGCGCATGTTCATATCGGCAACATAAACAAATAATCCCTAGATTCTAGGCCAAAATAAATAACTAAATCCGACACACAGTGCCAGACACCGCAAAAAGCAAGCCACGATACTAGGGGTTAAATCAAGTAAATCACCCAGTTCAAACACCGTTAAACCTATTGCACAATATCACCAGCAGCCAATAACGTATTGATTTGACTATCGGTAACACCAGCCTGTTTCAAAATATCAACGCTATCCTGCCCCAGTAAATGGCCCATCTTTAGTTCAGGTGCATGATTGGTTGCGTTCAATGGTGAGCTTATCTGTGGGATAACCTGACCATCCTCGGTAATGGCCTGGCTGACCATATTACGACTTTTAAGTTGAGGATGTTGGGCTGCCTCCTGAACTGATAACACTGGTTCAACACACACATCTGAAGCAGCAAACAGATCAAGCCAATGCTGCAGCGGATGACTGGCAAACAACGCTACTAAGTCTTGTTTTAACGAGCCTTGTTTGCCAGCAGGTGCTATACATCGTGTCAGCCATTGAGGGTATCCGAGTAAGGTAAAAAAGGTTTGAGCAAATTTCGGCTCCAGTCCACCCACGGATAAATGTTGTGCATCAGACGTTGTATAATAATCGTAGAATATGCCTCCGTTAAGGATTTCTTCACCCAGTTTCGGGTCCTGACCTGTCGCCAAAGCAGCTGCACCAGACATACCATTCATCGCGAATGCACAATCCAGCATACTGATATCAATATAGCTCCCCTCACCATCTTGTTGACGCTTTATCACCGCTGCCAAAATTGCCATAACGGCATGATGTGATCCACCAGCCAAATCGGCAATTTGTGTGCCGCTCAAGACTGGACCAGTACTGGCTGTACCGCTGTAACTTGCCAACCCAGATAACGCCATATAATTAATGTCGTGACCTGCTTTATCCTGATAGGGACCGGTCTGCCCATACCCTGTAATAGAGCAGTAAATAAGCTGCGGATTGATGGCTTTTAGCGACTCGTAGTCGAGGCCCAATCTAGCCATCACACCGGGGCGAAATTGCTCAATTACCACATCATGACTTTGTAACAACTGATGAATAATTTCACGAGCCTGTGCAGATTTTAAATTTAGCGCCAGCGAACGTTTATTACGATTAATGGTAAGATGCACATACGAACGCGCATCAAACATCGGCGGGGTAACCCGCAGTAAATCCGCTCTCGTGGGTGACTCTACGTGGATTACATCAGCCCCCATATCTGCTAAAATCATAGTGGCATAAGGGCCAGGTAATAGTGTGCTGAAATCCAACACTTTTAATTGTGACAACGGTCCCATTATTTATTGCTCCATCAGGGCACGGGCAATAATAAGCTTCATGATTTCGCTGGTACCTGCATAGATTTTCTGAACCCTAGCATCGGCATACGCCCGTGCAACGGGGTATTCCCACATGTAACCGTAACCACCGAAAAGTTGCAGGCACTCATCTATTGAGCGGCATTGAATTTCAGTCGAAAGTAATTTAGCTTTAGCCGCAGTAGCTGCATCCAGTTGCCCAGCAATATGCAGTTCAAGGCATTTATCGATAAATACCCTGAGCATGGTTAATTCAGCGTCAACTTCAGCAAGTTTAAACTGAGTATTTTGAAAACTCGCAATACTGCTACCAAAGGCTTGTCTGTCTTTCACGTAGTCAATCGTATGCTGTAAAATACCCTCTGCATTAGCAACCGCACCCAGCGCTACAGACAGACGTTCTTGCGCTAATTCCTGCATAAGATACCTAAATCCCATGCCTTCTTGGCCTAGTAAATTCTCTCGAGGTACTCTCACGCCGTCAAAAAACATCTCTGATGTGTCTTGTGCTTTCATACCAATTTTTTTGAGCTTTTTGCCCTTCTCAAATCCGGGAGTACCCGCTTCGACAAGAAACAGGCTGGTACCTTTAGCGCCAGCAGACGGGTCCGTTTTAGCTACGACAATCACCAAATCAGCGAGTTGCCCATTGGTAATAAACGTCTTAGAACCATTGATGACATAATCATCGCCGTCTAATACCGCATGGGTTTTGACCGCTTGTAGATCTGAACCTGTACCGGGCTCGGTCATCGCGATGGCAGTAATAATTTCGCCACTAATGCAGCGCGGTAGGTATGCCTTTTTTTGCTGCTCGGTACCGTATTTTTCTAAGTAAGGCACTGCAATATCCGAATGTAAACTCCAGCCAATCCCTGTTAAGCCAAATCGAGCGACTTCTTCAGTAACAATAGCGTTGTAACGAAAATCAGCCCCTACGCCACCATATTGCTCGGGTATAGTAGGACACAACATGCCCTGTTGACCGGCCTTTGACCATACTTCACGACTGACTTGCCCTTGCTCTTCCCATTCTTCATGAAAAGGCATAGCTTCGGTTTTCAGAAACTTTCTGACCATGTCCCGAAACTGTTTATGCTCGGTATCGAAGACCTGACGAGAAATCATAAGTTTTCTCCTAATTGAGCTTTATCAATAAGTAATTGTGGAGGCGCAAAACGTTCGCCGTAGGTGTCACAAAACTGCTGTGCCCTGCGAATAAACGACGCTATTCCATATTGCCCATCTTGCCCATATTGATTGATAAATTGAATACAGCCCCCTGTCCATGGCGGGTAACCGATACCAAAAATTGAACCAATGTTGGCGTCAACCGTGGATGTAAGTACATGTTCTTCCAAACAGCGCACCGTTTCAATCGCCATGATAAATAACAGTCGCTCTTTGATATCAGCCAAGGGTATTGCCGCATTTTCATGGTTAAACTGACTTAGCCCCGTCCAAAGATGTTTTGCCCCTTGTGGCGGGTAATCATAAAATCCGGCTGCCCCAGATTTCCCTGGCCGCTCTAGCTCTAACATACGATCAACAACCATATCCGAAGGATGACCAAGATAATCTTTACCTTCGGTTTCTAAGTCCGCAATGGTCTGACGTTTAACTTTATCGATAAGGGTTAGCGAGACTTCATCGGTCACAGCTAGAGGCCCTACTGGGAAACCCGCCAAAAATGCCGCATTCTCGATACTAGCAGCGGGTATACCTTCACCCAGCATTGCCATGCCCTCACTTATAAACCTATCAAATACACGTGAGGTAAAAAATCCGCGACTGTCATTAACAACAATAGGGGTTTTACCTATCTGTTGCACAAAATCGAAACATCTAGCCAAACTTTCATCTGAGGTTTGTTGACCACAAATAATCTCTACCAATGGCATTTTATCTACTGGTGAAAAGAAATGTAGACCGGCAAAATTATTCGGTCGACAGGACGCTTTTGCGAGTCCAGTGATAGGTAAAGTGGATGTATTACTGGCAAATAATGCGGTCTCAGCTAACACCGCTTCCGCTTCTTGGGTGACACGTGCTTTAAGATCTCGGTCTTCAAATACCGCTTCAATAACAAAGTCACAGGCGGCCAAATCGTTGGCATTGCCAGTAGCAGTAATAAGACTCAATATTTGTTCAATCTGTTGCTGTGTTTTGCGCCCACTGCTAAGTTGTTTATCTAACAATTTGCGAGAATAGTCTTTGCCTTGCTCGGCACGTTCGCTGTCAACATCTTTTAGGACCACTGGAATGCCATTGATTGCGCATGTATAAGCAATACCAGCTCCCATCATACCAGCACCTAAGACCGCGACTTTACGCACCTTATGTTTATCAATATTGGCTGGGCGACTATTGCCTGCTTTGAGCAAATTATGCTGGAACCAAAATGTGTTGATCATGTTTTTTGCAACTTGGCTACATGCCAATTCAACGAAATAGCGTGATTCGATACGTGTAGCTGTATCAAAATCGACTTGTGCCCCTTCGACCATCGCAGCCACTATTTTCTCTGGCGCTGGCAATACACCCTTAGTTTTCGCTCTGAGCATGGCCGGCAAAATGGCCAGCATTTGCGCCACTTTAGGATGATTAACCGTTCCGCCAGGCAGCTTATAGTGTTTTTCATCCCACGGTTGCAGGACCTTAGGATGAGCCAGTATCCATTGTTGTGCCATATCCAGCATTTGTTGTTGCGATTGCGCTAACTCATCAATCAAACCCGCGTTTAAACCTGCTTGAGCATTAAATTGTTTACCTTCAGTTAGATATGGTACCGCCCCTTGCAATCCTAGTAACCGCACCATGCGAGTCACACCGCCGCCGCCGGGTAACAACCCCAAAGTCACTTCTGGCATACCCATCCTGAGGTTTTTGTGATCGATTGCAATCCGATGATGACAGCTGAGTGCCAATTCCCAACCACCTCCCAAAGCTGCCCCGTTTATACAGGCGACAACTGGTTTACCACTCGTTTCCAGTACGCGCATCGCTGCTTTGATTTTCTGTAACATTTTGAAAACATGTCTCGCACTTTCTTAATTTACCTTTGCGAGCATAGTAAGCTCGCCCCCAGAGAAAAATGTTGATTTTTCTGAACGCAATACAACGCCTACATACTCATCATTCTG
>JAWUXT010000077.1:0-16810 GCA_034111205.1 Paraglaciecola sp.
TATATCCCACTATTTTAAAGATGAGTTAAATATGCAGAAGTTTTCAACCGAGCGTCAAAAATAGTGAGCAACACAGTAATAAAAGTAGTGATATTTGGCGCAAGTTTGTCAGGCCGTTCTGCATTATCTGCTGTATCCGAACTATATGATGTGCTCGCATTTGTCGACAACGATAGTAAAAAACATGGCTCTAGTATTCAAAATATCCCCATCATCTCACCGTCAGACATAGCATCATTTAGTCCTGATCGAATTTTAATTGCCAGTGAGTTTTTTGAACAAATACAGGAACAGTTGAAACTGTTAGTTCCTGAAATTATGGTCGAAGTATTACCAGCAAGATTGATTAAACCAATACAGCTTAAAAATTCCCATAGACAAGGTCAAACCGCAGTGGACTTGCTGTTGATGTTGTCTGAAAATTTAAAATTACACGATGTGCCTCATTATATCGATGCTGGCACTCTACTCGGCGTGTATAGAGATAATGCTCTCATTCCCTGGGATGATGATTTGGATTTTTCTGTGAATGCAGACTATTTAACACACACCATTCAGATTTTAGAGCAGCAATTACCCAAGATGCTTGAAATAACGGGTGTGAGTTGGACATTACACAAATATATTAATCAACAAGCCTACGGTGCGGTGCCAATTGGTGCAATTCGAGCGCTTAAGTTACTCCCTGATGAAGACGGTGAGGACTTTCCTGGTATCGACTTTTTTGTTAAATATATCCAGGGAGAGCATATGTACTATTGCTTAGCCTCCCGCGGGTTTCGTATGCCTTCTAACCATTTTAGTAACATGCAAAACCATACATTTGCTGGTGGTGAAGTGTATTTACCCAATGCTGTAGAAGCCTATCTAGAAGGCCATTACGGTGATTGGCAAACACCTCAAGAAGAATGGTCACTCAATCAGATTAAATCTGCGACGGTTTTTAAGAGTCAAACGTTATGAAAACTGTGATTACTTATGGCACTTTTGATTTATTACATGTTGGCCACGTTAATATGTTGGAACGTTTGGCCGAGCTGGGAGATAAATTAATTGTGGGTGTGTCTTCCGATGAGTTTAATTTATTAAAAGGCAAACACAGCGTATACAGTTATGCTGAGCGAGCTAAGATCGTCTCCGCATTAAGGTGCGTAGATCACGTTATTGCCGAACATGGTTGGCAGCAAAAAAAGAAAGATATAGAGCAATACCAAATAGATATATTTGGCATTGGTGCAGACTGGGAAGGTAAGTTTGATGAATTAAGTGCAAACTGTGAAGTGGTATACCTTCCAAGAACCCCCAGTATCTCTACTACTGATTTGAAAAAAGCCCTCTCTAAAATCGATAGCGCCGCCATTCAGCAAATAAAAACTGGGCTGGATAGCGTTTTAGACCTCGTTAAGGCTATTGAGTAGCCTTATGCAATATACCCTAAATAAAATCTATTCTGATTACACCAACGTCCATCAGATATGTAGAGACGTATTGGATGTGTCTAATCAATCTGCAATTGAAGCGGTTTTAATTGGTGGTTCTTTGTTAGGAATGGTGCGTGACGGTGACTTTTTACCTTGGGATAAAGATTTAGATTTTGCTGTTTTTGAAGCCGATATAAACGCAACCCTTTTACTAGAGTCGCAGTATCGCAAGCTTGGCTACGAATGCAGAGTGCATTATTTGGGAATAAGAGATCCCAAAGAGTTAGATGCTGGGTTAGATCTGTTATTACAACTCACCAATGTAATGCAACAACAGGGCCTTGAACACTGCCTAATAGGTGGTGCCTTACTCAATTTACACAGAGATCAATGCCTGTTTGCTGAAACCGATACTTTAGGATTTGTGATTAGTCCAAAGGGTACTAATCAACTTGATAAACTACTTAAAGCCTTCGGGTATTTAGGTCAGATTTCGTTAAGTCATACCAATAAAATCGTTAAAAGTCTGTTGTTAAAAGTTGGAAACTGGCGCGTTAATTTCTTTTTGTATCGAGAAGACGAGCAAGGTTTTGGTTGGCGAGATCTAAATTGTGAACATTGGTTTGATAAACCTTTATTCCCCGCGCAGTCTTATGCAATTGGTGATGGCGTTTATTACGGTCCTGCTCAAACAGATTCCTTTTTACAGGCCCGTTTTGGTAACAATTGGCAAGTTAACCCCCCTTTGAAGTTTACTGAGGGTAGGGTAGTAGGCTCGATGCAGCTATACAAAGACGGAGTAATGTTCGATTTTATTATGCACTATGTGCGAGGCGACAAAACCTATTGGTTTGAACCGGCTGCAAATGTTATCAGCACCAAAGGATTTCTACCTTGTTCGACAAAGTCCACTCGCGCCGGGGATATGTTGTTTCCCGATCACCCTGAAATATTTTTGCAAGAGCACTATGGAAATTGGCAAGTGCCGGTTAAAACCTGGAATGGAGCGATAGATAATCCGACCATTATCGATAGTGATGTAGCGATGCAGAAAATTTTGATTTCAGTTAGATAAAAAAATTGTGCCACCCTTAGATTGAAGATTAACTTATAAAGTTAAGTTGCTAATAATTATGAATTTAATAGTGGCCATTAAAAATGTGGTATTACAGCAGGAATATGAATGAAGAATAATTCTAAGCTTACAGTTGTGTTGATATTTGGAGCCAGTTCGTCTGGCTTGCAATATTTTCAAGCCAATAAAGACAGATATCACGTTCTAGGTTTTGTTGATAACGATCACTCAAAGACAGAATTGGCAGGAATGCCAGTTTATCAGCCTAGTCAAATTCCCACATTGAATTTTAATAAAATCATCATTGCTTCGGTGTTTTGTACCCCTATCTATTATCAGTTGGTTAACGAGTTGAATTTAACAGAGGAAAAAATAGATTTTTTTCACCCTTGTATTGATTCATTGAAGGACTTTAAATTAGTTGCGCCAAAAACCTCGGAAGGTTTGCCAACAAATTTGGCTGGCTCAAAAGATGATATCGCTATATTGAAGACAACATTGGTCAGGATAGCCGAACGTTTTATGTTTGACTTTAACACTAATAATTTGCAACTAGTTCAGTTGTTAAATGCACTTAATCATGATGATTTTTATGCGGTTTGGCAAAGAGTCACAACGGAAATAATATATGACAGCCAATATAGTCTCATTTTCTTTGGCAGCTTAAATTCGTCTCTACTCAAGCTAAACTCAAAGCATCAAAATAAAGTTTGGCTACCTAACCAAGACACTAGTCAAGATTACACCCTTTGGTTGACCCAAAAACAATCTTCTATCGAGCGTGACAAAATAGTTTGGCCTTTATTAACAACCTTAGTCACTGTTGATTTTTTAGCCCCTTCTAACCAAATCGACATTTCAATGTTGTTTTTCTTCAAAGATATTTTATACGGACATTTTATTTGTCCAGAGTATCAAGGGTTACAGAAAGAGGTTTTTTCGGTGTGTCATAAACAAAAGGAAAATTGGGCATTGCCTTACTGTAATAGCTATCCTTATCAAGGGCTGGAAAAAATTGGCATAAGTGGTTTTAAGCCCTCTGAGGAGCGCCTAAAACGCTATGAGCTAGACGATATCTTGACAAAGGATAAAGTAGTGCTTGATATCGGCTCTAACTGTGGCTTTTTAGGTATGTGTATTGCCGAGAAAGTTAAACATGTGGATATGGTGGAGTTTAATCCTTATTTAACATCCATTGCGACTACTATGATTAACTGGTTTGATTCAAAAAACATGCGTAATTTATTAGAAGATTTTACAACTTATATTCCAACTAAAAAGTATGATGTTGTCTTTTCTCTGGCGAACCATTGTACTATTGACGGCAATCTGCGGATTAATTTTGAAGAATATATTGCTAAATGTTTTAGTTGTTTAAAGCCTAATGGTTATTTTATTTTTGAAAGTCATAATGTGTTTGGTTTAGGAAATGGCGCCGCTGGTGATGACAGTGATCTTAATGAAAAGTTTGATATTATAGAAAAATATTTCACCGTTCTTAGAGACAAAATGATAGAAAAATTTGTGCCCATCAATGACGTGGACAAATTGGTTGTCATTTTGCAGCGCAGGCCAGAATATTTCCCCCAAGCTAAGCGCACGTTTGAGCTAACCAATAGTATGCTCAAGTATCATTATTAGTCTATTAATCTAAATCGGAACGGGTTAATTCAATATTCTTCGCGCCAATCATGGAGCCAGTTTGTTGTTTGTGTTAACTGCTGTTCATAACATGAAATATCACTAGGATTGTCTACTTCAACCCACCCACCATTGATTGCCACTGTCGTAATTGACATTCCTAGGCGAAGTAATTCACTGAGCAATGACGTCATGTCTTTTTTTTGTAGTTCGTCTGCAGGTAATGATAGTAAATATGCTTTTATTTCCTGCCAGCTTTTTGCGCTTATTTTAAGCAACCCCATATATTGACCGTCAATACTACCTAGGTCAGTTACCTTATCACCTATGGCTTGCAGATAGCCGTCACTGTGTTGAAATCGTTCTGCGTCGTCTAATGGGTTTTCGAAACGTAAATTCCACAGGTCAAGCCATGACTTGTCATAGCTGATACCAAGTGAGCATGGTGATGCAATCAGTTTTTTGACAATTGACGGGCGATAAACAATGTCACCATAACTTACAATAGTGTCGTTGTTTGACAAAAGTGGGTCGGCACACAGTAAACTACTCACCATGTTGCTGGTAGCCCAATGATTATTGGTAAATGTGGGTAATTGGTAGACATCAAATGCACTTTTTTGATAACCAGTCACCAAAGTCACATCGTAAATACCGGCTTCTCTGAATGCGTCAACTTGCCATTCTAATAAAGGTTTACCGGCTAAAATGGCCAAGGGTTTTGGCCGTTTAACGGTAATCTCGCCTAATCGTGAACCACGTCCTGCCGCTAGAATTAATGCTTTCATATATCTCAGTCTTTAAATAGCCAATTAAATAATGCTGTATCAAAACTCGCGCAGTTTGTCTCTCTTTCTGGATGCCACATAACGCCCGCTATTTTGTTAGGCACATCTATTATGCCTTCTATAAATCCGGCTGTATCTTGTGCCAGAATATTGAGATTAGTTGTGCCCGGCGCTAATAATTGGCTGTGGTAGGAATTCACCTCAATAGTCGACTCTTCAGTGTATTTAAATGGTAAGGGAGTGGTTACTTTTACTTGATGTCGAGTGGCAATATGTTGACCATCATTAGTGTTAATAAGTTTTCCCCCATAATATAAATATAATTGCTGCAATCCTCGGCATACGCCTAATATTGGCAAGTGTTGTTGTAAGGCATACTCTAACAACCGTTTTTCACTATCATCCCTACGTTTATGACTACCAATGTCGTCACCACCGGTCAATATTAAGCCTTCAATGTTTTGAAATTTTGCATATTCAGCGCTGTCGTTGCCTATGTTTGGCAGAAGCACCCAGTTATGCTTACAATCCAATAACCTAAGAAAGTGATACCAATCAGTCGCAATTGCATCCCTGTCCTCTGTATATCCATAGGCATTGCTAGTTCTTAAGCTGATCCCAATTTTTTTCACAAAATATCCCTAAATAGTTTTCAAGGTTTTTTCAGCACAATTGAGCGCAACACTACCTTTGCTGACTATGCGATTAAATACCTGCTCTCCACATCCAATTGCCGCAGCGATAGAAAATTCTGCACAGCGTATGGCCATGTGTGAATTTGCTCCGCCAAATTGCGTCACTAAACCGGCAATATTTTTGGTAAATATCCAATCGTACCCGGGATCCGCATTTTCAATACACACAATAAAACCGGACAAATTTAATGTGGCTGGGGTATTTTGATGAAGCAAAATAATTGGTCCCTCCACTTTAGTTTGAGTGATAAAATTGGGCATACTGCGATGTAAAGGAACCACATAGACATCATCAACGTTAGTGATGAGGTGACTTAATTTAAGTGATCTTGATGAGTCTACACTTTGCTTAGATTTTATAGCGCTATTTAGCAGTACTCTATCTACATCATCTAATACTGGGCTCACAGATAGATTGAGTACTACATCGATATCAAGGTTGGCCACATCTTCTTTTGCTAATCCTACACTCGCCCCCCATAGACTAAGATGGCTCAGGGCATCTGAAAGGCATTTGGTAAAAATAAATTTACCATGCTCTCGGTTAATTATCGCAGTACTTGCGTATTGCAAGAATTGTTCGGCATTGATTTCATACTGATTTTGCCCTAACAGTGCATCTAATCCAGCTTTTTCTTTCAAGGAAAGCATGAATTTTGTTGTTTCTCGATGAGAGACTGGGATTTCCGAAGTGGAGTTAAATAGATCAATCCGCTCATCATAACGAAGTGAGGTAATATCATAAGTGCCTGGTCTTAAATGGCCAAATTGAACTAAAAACTCAGAAGAAGGCAGTACCCCGGCACAAACAGCCTCATAATCACTGGTTAGATGAGAGGTTACAGTTTTAACAGAACTTTTAAATTCTTGAATACGCTCTTTGCTTAATACATTTAATTTTGCCGCTGAATGTAAAAAACTCTCAGCAATAAACGCATGTCTGGCAATGATGGAAAACCCTAAAGTGCCAAGTCGGCGACATTCGAATAAAAGCTCCGCTGCCTTTGCTAGGTGGTCATTATCCTTAATGTTTTTTTGGCTTTCATGATATTTGTCTAATTCGTCTATCATCGATAAAGCAGAAACAAGAGAGCCTTCTTCATGCTTTGAATTTAAACACTCTTTGGTTAATTGCCATAAATGATATCTAAATTCTTGATACTCAAGTTCACTAAGAACGCCTTGGAAACGATCGTTGAAGTCTAGATCAAAGGTAAAATCGACACAGGTTTGTGCTACCATAAATTCGACTTTGTCATGTAATTCTGGGCACAAAGTTAAGCGTTCAATCCACGCATTAATTAATTTGTGTTTAATCGCAGATGACAGCTTAGCCGGTAAAAAGGAGTTAAAACTATTTCGAACATCAATGTATGGATGATGATCGATTATGGTCATGAGTTCTTCATTTTCGGGGTTGTAATACCCCATTTTTTGTCGCGCAAGGCGCCACACATCTCGCGTAATAAGCAGTCGATACAATGACGATGCGAGGGGAGAGGGAGTGGTACCAATCATTTCTGCTGGATTCCAATCTGGCATAACTCCCAGTAAGGTTTTATTACCATAAATACCCGAACGTTGTTTGCTGCGTCTTGCGACAAAATCACGCACGTATTCAAGTTTTCTCGCGACCCTTCTTTCAGTAACCGGATGCCATGTATTTGATAAGCTGATCCTACGCACTTGTAAAATATATAGCTGCCCGCTTTTGTTAAGTGCAAACTCTATGTCTAGGGGCAGATCGCCACATTGCTTTTCTAGCTCTTGGGTTGCCTCAATTACTTTTCTTAAGCGTGTTGAACGGATAAGATTGCGCTCAACATTGCGATAAATTAACACGGTTTTTTGTATACCTGTGCCACCAGTGATGGTGTCAGTTAGGCCACTTTCATCGTCGTAATTGATTACATAGTAGGGCGCACCCAGTTCCAGATCGTGAGTCATAATAACGCCACAAATATCGACATCTTGTAACATAGGTTGGATCAAAACCTGGTCTTCATTACACCTTTCTTCAGTGTAAGAGTGAATAACATTTTCGATGGCTTCTTGGATTTGTCCTGCATCCTCTGAGGGGACATTTAGGCAACTCTCAAAAGCGCCCGCCATAGAACTTACACTTCCGTCTTCGTTTTGCGCACTGCTACGAATGATCAAAGCTTGGTTTTTACCAAAAGCCATTATTTTCTGTAAGATCTGCACAGGATTTTCTTTCCACTCAAGCGTACTAAAATAATATGTTGGCAAAATAGCGGAGAGACTGAGTGTCGAACTAAGGCGAAACAAGGTTTCAGCTTTGGTCCCAAATCTAAAGCGAGGTTTAGTCAATTTCATGTCTTTGTTGCTCTGATTTCATGTCTGAGGACAAAATGGCAATATGTTTCAAAAGTGGATGAATAACATAGTACGGGTCCGATTCAACAGAAGGCCTGGCGTGCTCAGTATCAAGTGAATAATCTTTGATATTGGTTAGTACATCGACTAATAAGTCGGCACGGATCATATTGTCATATAGATAATCAATATCCATATGATAGTCAGGCAAAGGATAAACTTTCTTGGCTAATACAGGCCCTGTATCAATAGTCTCATCTAACAATATGGCACTGGCGCCGCAACTTTGTTGAGCTAAAATTTGGTAATAAATTGTGGTGCTACCAGGAAATTCAGGCAGCAAACCAGAGTGGATGTGCAATATAGGGGCAATATCAAGAAGTGGCTTAGGTACGATTTGGCCCCCATACCCTGAATAGACAATAAGATCTGGTGACAGTGATTTTAGCTTGGTTAATAACCTGTCATTGTCTAATAACTTTGAATCACATTGCCAAACTGGCCAGTCGCTCATGGCAAGACTTTGCTGCAAATTCAAAGCAAAATCTGGACAAAATAGTCTAGACGATGGGTCGTATAAATTGCGACTACTGGATACATTTATCTGGTTGTTGCCATAGAGGACGACACAAGCAATATCAACTTCAGCGTGAGATGCCGCTTGAACATAGGCTACAGAGCGAGCCGATTGAGCTAGTAAAAACACTATCTTAGTGGTCATGCTAGCCCCTTATCCGTCATGAATACTTGCAGGACTTTGACTTCTTGCTGAATTAGCCAAGCTAAGTGTGTTTGGCTGATATGATCTAGGGAGTTTACCTGCGAAATGATACTGTCTTGGATCTTTATGAATGCATTTAAAAATTGCATTTCTCCCCCTTGGTTATAGGCAAGAATGAAACACTCAGCTAATTTTAAATATAGCGCCATATCATTATAAGAAGTTTTATCCATTGGGCGATAGGGTGCACTGGCTTGATAGGCGCTGTACACCCGTTTAGTGACTTCAAACTTTTTGACTAACCGTTTTAACCAATACATTTCACGTCGATCGATGGATACTTGAGGCTGCTGCAAACGCTCACAAATAGCATGTAATAGGTTGTTCGTGTTTTTTGGGCGCAGCGACTCGCCGTTACGTTGCTCCAGTTTTTCTGCTGGAGGCAGAAGGTCAAGATGACTCTTTCTATTACTCAGCCAAGCATCGATAAATGCCTTTGCAGAATAAGCACTATAAGAATAATTCTGTGGGTTTTCTAATAAATCTCCCTGGGAATAATGATAATTAATGGTATCCATACATCTCCTCTACTCCATCTAAAATGGACTGTACATAGCCATCGAGATGGTGTTCCTGCATAGTGTTTTTTATAAGCAAATTAGGCGAGCGGGGAGCCGTATAATCTAGGTCTATACCCACTACATTTTTAGTTTTTCCACTTAAGGCAGCTTGATATAGACCTTTTCCGTCGCGCTCAATTAGCAGTGGCAAAGGCGTGTCCACGAACACTTCAAAATATTGTTTAAATTGGGTTCTGTTTTGTTGACTGATCTCATCAAATACAGACAGGATACAACAGACCACATCTATATCCTGGTTCTCTAACCAAGCGCACATTGCTTGAATTCTTTCTGCATTCATCCTGCGACCAATTAAACTATAGGCATCATCATGTTGATCGTGACGAAACATTTCCCGTATTTCATCACCGTCTATTAATACTGTGTGGCGGTGCTTTGCCTTCATGTTTTTATACAGTGCCTGTCCAATTGTCGTTTTTCCCGCTCCAGACAGTCCAACCAACCAAATAACCATTCGTACTCCTAAGCCATGGCTAAAATATTATGAATGTTTTGTAATGCTGTCGCGGCTAGATCAGCACTGCATCCATAGCTAGGATAAAAATGTTGCTGCCTTAATAGTCGACGACTCGTTGTTTGCTCCTGCCAAATTTCGTCACGCAAAATCAAGCCGGCAATTTCCCAACGCTGTTGCTTATCCACATTAACAATATACTCTCGTAATAGTATGTCAGGGGAATCCGCACCTGTTAATTGGTCATTTTCTGCGTTTGGCAAGTTAAGCAATAACAAGGGTATATCTAAATATAAGGCGCCAAATGCAGGACCACCATAATCAGCCATTATCCAATCTGCAATGGCATACAATTCTAAGTTATCGTAAATCTCAGTAATTACTTTAGTGAATGCAAACTGCTTTAATTTTTCTAAACGCCCTGCTTCCTCAATAGCTGAAAGAGGGTGGGTTTTAACTACAACATTATACTGTGTGGATAAAGAGGATATAACGTCGGCAAAGTCATCTACAGTCGATAATTCCTTCCACGTTGGCAGCCAAACTATGGTTTTCTTGCTGGTATCAAGTGCCAACTCCTGCATGATTTTTTCTTTGTTTATCTTTGCAGTGAAATATTTGTCGTAGCGTGGGTATCCCATTTGAAAAATGACAGCAGAACAACTTTGTTTAAGACGTTCTGCTTGATAGGGACCAAAACAAAGGATCAGGTCATAGTCGTTATTCCAGCTAGAAAAGTTATGTTTTGCTTTACCTAAGGCGTACATAAAACGAACCTGCTTTTCGCCTAAGAATAAGTTTATTGATTTACCTTTATATTCATACATAGAGTGATTTGATACAAAAACTGGGTATTTTTTCTCAGAGTCACGAATAACTTCGTAATCCACTACCTTGTAGTTTTCTAAAATCGCCATCTTACGACTGGTTTTGCGACTGCTTGGGTCACCGTAAAGAACTAATTCAACATTATTTCTCCCCAGTTTTTCCCAAACCGGTCTGTAGTGATTAAACATTTCTGGAGTATGTATGAAGAACCCAATACAGCTAAAATTGATAAGTCACTCCTTATTTTTTGATTTGTATTGTCGGAGAAAACGTATTAATAGTGTCAATTATTTGCTGCTGGTCTGCCTCAGACAGTGTTGGGTAAAGCGGCAAAGACAAAATTTCCTGTTGCAGTTTGTCACTAACAGGGAGTGCTTCACTTTGGTGTTCACTGTAAGCCTGTTGGTTTTTGATTGCTAATGGGTAATGAATCAAGGTCTGAATGCCATGAGCAGTTAAATACTGCTGTAATGCATTTCTGTGCTTGCTTTTAACGACAAAAATGTGCCAAACGTGGGCGTTTATATCCGATACTACTGGGAGCTTTACCCATTGGTTTTTAATTCCATTGATATAATGCCAAGCTATTTTTTGCCGCGCCTTAATATCATTGTCCAAGTTTTGCAATTTAACCCTTAACATCGCAGCTTGGATTTCATCTAACCTGCTGTTACATCCTTTAATAGCGTGTTGATATTTTACATTAGAACCATAATTACCTAAGGTGCGAACTCGCTCAGCGAGGATAGGATCCTTAGTGGTAACGGCACCAGCATCACCAAGCGCACCTAAGTTTTTACCAGGGTAAAAGCTAAAGGCTGCTGCATGTCCCCAGCTTCCTGCTTTTTTCCCTGACCAGCTGGCACCATGTGCTTGGGCACTATCTTCCAAGACTAATAAGTCATGACGTTTGGCAATATCTACAATTTCATCCATTGGAGCCATTTGTCCATACAAATGTACTGGCATAATGACGCGGGTACTGGGGCTGATTGCCGATAATATACCTTGAGCAGTAATATTAAATGTTGTGGGATCAGGATCGACTAGGACAGGAACTAGTTGATTGGCACTAATTGCTAAGACTGAGGCGATAAACGTATTAGCGGGCACCAGAACTTCATCTTTATCTTTGAGTAATCCTAAGGATTTCCAGCTTTTTAACACTAAGGTTAAAGCGTCAAGTCCATTGGCAACGCCTACTGCGTAATCTACTTCGCAGTAGGTTGCAAATTCTTTCTCAAAGCTTGCTAGTTCGTCACCTTGCAAATACCAACCACTATCGATGACTCGACAGGCCGCCATTTTTAATTCGTTGTTTAATTTTGCATTTTCGCTCTGCAGGTCTAAAAATTTAATCACGTTCTACACTCTTAACAACTTTAGCCGGGTTTCCTTGCACTACAGCATAGTCAGGTACATTTTTTGTCACTACTGCACCGGCCCCAACTAGTGCAAAACAGCCAATAGTAATTCCCGGTAAAATGGTGGCGTTGGCGCCTATTGACGCGCCATTCATCACCTTAGTTTTAGGGTATTGTGTCCGAAATTGTTTCGAACGTGGATATTTATCATTTGTGAAGGTTGCGTTGGGTCCGATGAATACATCACTCTCAATATGAATATTGTCCCAAAGATAAACGCCTGATTTTATCGTAACACGATCGCCTATAATCACATCATTTTCAATAAAGGTGTGGGCACAAATATTACATTCTCTGCCAATCACCGCTTTAGGTAATACAACACAAAATTGCCATACTTTTGTATCGTCTCCAATGTTTTGCGACTGCACATCACTGAGTGGATGTATGAATTTACTCACCGCTTTGCACCTGAGCAATGAATTGGTCGTAGTTTCTGACATAGTCTGCTTCGTCGTAGAGTTGGTCAGCCAACACCATTAATACGCAATCAGGAGAAAAATCAAACATTTCTCGCCACATGAAAGACTCAATGAGAAGACCTTGCGCGGGATGATCTAAAGTTACTGTTATTTGTTCAGTGCCATCATCAAGTAAAAACTTACAAGAACCTCTAACTGCTATTGCAACCTGTTTTAAGGTTTTATGGGCATGAAAACCACGCCTAACATCTTCGCCGGTTTTAAACATGTAATAAACACGCTTTATTTCAAATGGTATATTGGATTTCTCTTCAAGTGCGATCAATGACCCTCTTTCATCACCACAACTTTTGAGTTGTATATGTTTTATATCCACAAAATTTTCCTCAACTTATTTATCAGTAATCCCTTGCACCCAGTTCTCAATTGTTTGTTGGTCAATCACGTACTCTTGGCTAAACAAATCAATATGGTCATCTACACCGGCTACATAGGTTAGATAGTTTAAATTGATACCTACTATGTCAGCGATGTTAGAAAATGATGAAAAGTCTCCCCACTCTTCGGCCATCCAACATAAAGCATTAGCTCCATGCTTAGCAAAAATGATATTCGTCCATGTCGCGCCTGTAGGACCCACTATTATCTCGGCTCGATTAAACATTAAAGCTTGCTCCATAATGCCCATATTTTCGGGATTAAACTTCACAAAGCCAAATTTTTTCAATCGATGGAATACGTCTCCCTGATTATACTTTCTATGTTTCATTGAAGGACTCAAAAAAATTCTTTTGGGGTACTCCTCAATAGAGCTATTAGATTGTTTTAGTACAAGATCTCTTAGGTAAAGTATGCTTTCTGGACGGCTATAGGTATAGTCGGCGAATGACCAAGCTGAGCCTATTATTCTTGGACAACATCGATTCGGTGAGCTGATAACCAACAGATTTTTAACAAGATAATCATTAACACTCGGCAAGTAAATTACTTCTCTTTCAATATTAAATAATTCTATTAACTCTTTAATGGATTTATATTTTTGCGACATGTTAGATATTAGGATAGGGAAGTTTTTGAACTTTTCAGGTAATTCTTGAATATATTGCAGTTGAGGAAGTATATCGACTACCCAATGGTAGTAATTTTTATCGTAAAACCCATTTATCAGGATGCCATTCTGCAAAATATTTTGTTGCTCATCTCTGACTAACGCAAGTTTGTTTTGGTAATGATGGATTAAGTGGCCTTTGTTATATTTGGTAACCTCGTCGCTAATAGTATGAATCTTTTCCACTACAATGCTTTTGCTATCAATCTTGAAAGCTCTAGACAACATGGATATCTGGCAATTTAGGAACTGATACAAACCAACAGTAGGAATAGTCACCTCTAATCTATTATGCCGTCGATTAACGAAATTAGGACCAACTGAAGTTCCTTGCAATTCGGACCTTAATGTTAAAATCCTATGTTCATGTTGATCTTCCAAAGAACCAATACGAAACAAACTGAGAGAACTTAACTTCAGTAATGTCTGAATTATTGGCATTAAAAAGTGAGGGGTATTACAAATCAAGTCCCATACTTTACCCTTGATCAATAATGATATCTTTTCACGGAGCACTTCGTTAGTTTTAACAGAACGATAATAAACGATGTTTGTTTGAAGAAAATTTTTATTTTCTTTTAACTGCGCATATATTTCGTCAAAAAAGTCACTAGCAATAATAACAGGTATGTTTGGAAATCTTTTAATATCATCTGGAGGACAAATAGATACTCCGTTTAAAGTAGTTCCATTTTTAGCCAAGTTATTATCCAGAAAACAAATCACTTCATGTGTTTTCCTAATGCGTTTTACATATTTTATCGCTGCAGAACCTGTCCCAAATATAATGACTTTTTTTAACTGGGACGATTTATTAAATAACATGAATAAATTCCGCTGATACCAAAATTTTGCGGAATTTCTTTGGGAAATTATATAATTTAACTAGGCGATGCTTATTGATAAAATGATGCTCCAAAATATATAACTATATCGACTTTATATTCAGCTACATAACTAATAAATAAGATGTTTCATTTGTAATTTGGTCAAGATTTTTTTCCCTCTTGAGCCATTCCGAGATAACAGCATCTCACTGGTTACACTGTTCTTTTGGTATAAACACACATACATTGGATAGTTATACGCAATTAATTCATGTTTGGCAGCATATTGAAGTTGCTTTCTGTACCTGCCCGAGGTGCCAGTCGTTTTGCTCTTGGGAATAATAAGGGCGCATTTGTGAGTACTTTGACTTATTTTGAGCGCAATCAAAGCCATGGTTAAAAGATAATTTTCAGTGCTTCTATTTTTGAGAATAGAGATATATGTCAGACTATTATTGTCAATATTGGGTGTGTCAGCCGTATCTGAAATCATTAATGTAGTAGCACTCCCTTTTATGATGTTATTTTTGTTTTCTTGCCTTACATAGTAAAGGGAATAACTAGGATTATGTTGGTAATGTCTAGTTTCCTCTGGGGTTAAGATGTCCAAAGGAGTAAGCCAGTTGTAACGAGACTCTACCGCTAACAAAATGCTGTCCCTAAATTCTGCAGAATCAGTCACAACCAACAACCTTTCTCTTGTTGCATTAAGTTTAAGTGAGACTAATTCTCTGGAGGCTCCTCTAAATGAGGATGTATCGAAATCATCCATATGAGTTTGTGTAATAATAGAACTAATTTCATGAAATGTTCTTACCCACTTTTTTCTGATTTTATTAAAAAATAAAGGTGTAAAGGAATGAGAGGTTTGTGAATATAGTGTTTTTGTTAGCACGGCATTGGCATAATTTACCGTCCCATACAAATAATAAAATAATAGTGACTTGCCATCTTTATAAGACGCGAACAGCAACTCTTTTTGTTTGTTGATGATGTTCTCGACATCGTCTTTGCTGTTCAGTTTTTTTTCTAAAAGTGTTTCAAAAGCATCGAGTTCTTTTATCAATAATTCTTTTGAAAACATGTTTTCAAAATTTTCTACATAATCGACTAAACCATTTGAGGAAAAAACAGTCGAATTTAATTTTTCAATAGCCTGTAATTTTTGAAACTCAGTCGCTACGATTAACAATTCATCTGGCCTAATCGGCAACGCACCTTGAATTTTTGCCCCATCACTGCAGTTATAAAATTCCTGGCCTTTAGGTTTTCCAGTGGTGACTTGTTCAATAACTTGTCGAGAGACTTTAAATTCGTGCTTAGTATTTACAGTAGGGCGAAAGTTACCGAGCACTATTAAAGAGGTATTCGCGCTTTCGGTAAAATCATAGGTTTCTTTTCCATCTTCTTGATAATAACCAGAAGACTTTGAATGGTGATGTTTAACATCAACAAAGCCAAGATCCACGCCAATTAAATAGATACTAGTGAATCCAATAGTACTGAACAGATCGATTGCAAAATTACTCACAGTCGGGAAGGCATTGAGTAATGTTGTAAAGTTTTCTCGGCCTAATACATTTAATGCTGATACCGTTGATGATTCGCCTTCTTTAAAGGCAATCATTACATCTTTATATAAATCGCAGGTATCAGGGTGGATACCATTACAGGATATAAGAGTGATGTTTTTTAGGTAATCTAAATCACCTATTAATACGGCCCAGTCGAAGGTACTTCTGTTTTGTTCTATTTCTGCATGAAAATCTGGGGTAATACCATGTCGATGCAACGCTTGTAACGTGGTTCCACAGCTAACAATAATGGCTTGGCCTTGCCATTCTTTGATGGCTTCAATTGAACTGTCTAATGACGGCCCGTTGCCTACAATAAATATAGGTACTTCTTTATCATCATAATTAAGTTTACTGGATGGGTTTGCGGCTAATACGGGGGTTTTTCGTCGCATACCTTCTTTGGTATGGGCGATACCATAATAAGCATGATCGAAGTATTCGCCCATGGATATAACTACTTGTAACTGCTCTCTAAGTTGGCTGATGGCAGAGTTTAAAGATGCGTTGTAGTAACTTTGGTAGAAGTAGGTGCTATTGAGAATATAAGGACCAATAGCGTAAAATTGACTCAATAAATCTCTGAATAAATTGGTGCCGTCGTCACCAATATTCAGGTAAATGCGTGATTCAGATTTTTCGACTGTTTCGAATATGTTTTGCCAATCGATAGCAAACAGCGAGGCGTAGAAAAAATCTGGATTGGGCTCACAGATAAACAGTTTTTCGACCGTATGTTCATCCAATAGTTGCTCTAGCTGATATCCCACACCTAAACCAAACATGATGATAGAAGGAATCTTGTCGGGCAGGGCGCCTACTTCTTCTTCGGCTTGTTTGAGCAGTTCTTCGGT
>JAWUXT010000078.1:0-23728 GCA_034111205.1 Paraglaciecola sp.
TTAACTGACTCATCATCTGCCATAACCATAACATTCTCAAAAAACTCATCAATTGGCTGTCTTAGCTCAGCTAAAACGATTAATGCATTTGTATAGTCTGACTTATCAAGCATTGGTTGAATACGGGCTTCTACAGACTCTACACTAGTCGCTAAAGCTATTTCGGCGGGCTCTTGTAATAACGCTTTATTAAAAGACAATTTCTCTTTGAAAACGTTTTTAGCCAATATATTTGCTACACGTTTATTAGCAGCCGCTAGTGCTTCTGCTGATTCTAAGGTGTTGAACGATTTAACTGCTTCAACTCTTGCAGCAAAATCTGCTGGTCGAGTAGGGCGATTAACTGCAACTGCTTGTACGACTCCTGTTGAAATACCTTGTTCTGCGTACCAAGCTTTAAATCTTGCCAAAACAAAATCTACAACATTTGTTTGAAGGTTCTGAGATTTTATCTTGACACCAAATGTAGCAATAGATGCATCTACTAAATCGTTAAGATCTAGAGATAAAGATTTTTCAACAATTATACGTAATACACCAATTGAAGCTCGACGTAAAGCAAAAGGGTCTTTGTCACCTTTTGGTGTTTGACCTATACCAAAAATTCCAACTAAGGTATCTATCTTATCGGCAAGTGCAACACATATACTGACATCAGATGTGGGTAAGTTGTCACCAGCAAATCGAGGCATATATTGTTCATTTTGTGCTAACGCTACAAGTTCAGTTTCACCATCTGATCTCGCATAATGCATACCCATGACGCCCTGTACGTCAGGAAATTCCATAACCATGTTAGTCATTAAGTCTGTTTTACATAACAAACCGGCTCTGTAAGCGGCATCTTGATCTGCTTCTAACATAACAGCGATACTTTTTGCCATAGACGCTATGCGCTCTGACTTCTCGTAAACAGTACCTAATTGTTTCTGGAACAATATGGTTTTTAAGCTTTCAAGGCGTGATGCTAAAGTTTGTTTTTTGTCAGTATTAAAGAAAAACTCAGCATCAGCTAACCTTGGTCTAATAACTTTTTCATTACCACTGATAATAGTTTGAGGGTCTTTACTTTCTATGTTGGTAATAAAAATGAATCTAGACTTTAATTGGCCATTTTCATCCAATAGCGGAAAGTACTTTTGATCATCTTTCATGGTGTAAATAAGCGCTTCTTTAGGGACTGCTAAAAAAGACTCTTCAAAATTTGCGACTAAGGCTACAGGCCATTCCACCAATGATGTGACTTCTTCTAATAAGTCTTCATTAACGTCTGCAATAGCGTTTTCTTGTTTGGCTAGGGCCGTGATCTGCTTTAATACTATCGACTTACGATGCGCATGGTCAGCTATGACATAATGCTGTTTAAGTTGGCTGAGATAGTTATCTGCACAGTCAAGCTCAAAAGGTGCGTCACAGTGGAATCTGTGACCATTTATCAATCGTTCAGAGTTAACATCCAATACATTACCCTGGATAAGATCGGCACCGTACAACATAGTTACTGTATGGATAGGTCTAATAAATTGTGTGGATTTTGTTCCCCAGCGCATCGGTTTAGGTATCGGCAGAGCTTTTAGTGCTTTCTCAACCAACTCTGCAAGGAGTTCGGTAATAGATTGACCTTTAACTTGTGCTTTAAACAACAACCATTCACCTTTGTCAGTCTTTAATCGTTCTGCTTGGTCGACGTCAATACCATTAGAACGTGCCCATCCTTGCGCTGCTTTAGTTGGCTCTCCATTTTGGTCGAATGCTGTTGCAACAGCAGGACCACGTTTTTCAACGTTTTTATCCGCTTGAAATTCAGATAATCCTTCAACTAGAACAGCAAGACGTCTTGGTGAGGCATACCAATTAACGTGGCTAAATGTTAGATCGTTATCAGAAAAGCCAGTTTGAATATTATCTCTAAAAGCTATGGCTAATTTGGCCAATGACTTTGGGGGTAATTCTTCTGTTCCAATTTCTATTAATAGGTTATCAGTTCGCATGGCTATTTCTCCTTGTTACACATGGGAAAGCCAAGTGCTTCCCGCGCTTCGTAATACACTTTTGCGCAGGCCTTAGAAAGAGTTCTTACTCTTAAAATATAACGCTGACGTTCTGTTACAGAAATAGCATGTCTAGCATCTAAAAGATTAAACGCGTGAGAAGCCTTCATAACCTGCTCATATGCGGGTAAAGGTAAATTAGCTGCAATCAACTTTTCACTATCTTTTTCGCATTGGTCAAAAGTGGCAAACAAAGCGTTTACATCGGCATGTTCGAAGTTATAAGCTGATTGCTCAACTTCATTTTGATGAAATACATCGCCATATGTAACAGTTCCCATTGGACCATTGGTCCACACTAGGTCATATATACTGTCTACACCTTGGATATACATGGCTAGACGTTCTAAACCGTAGGTAATTTCACCCGTAACTGGCGAACACTCAATACCACCCACTTGTTGAAAATAGGTAAATTGTGTGACTTCCATACCATTTAGCCATACCTCCCAACCTAAACCCCAAGCACCTAATGTGGGTGATTCCCAGTTATCCTCAACAAAACGAATATCATGAACAAGTGGATCAAAACCAAGTTCTTTTAACGACCCCAAATACAAATCTTGAATGTTGTCAGGTGACGGTTTAAGCATGACCTGGAATTGGTAGTATTGTTGCAGACGATTAGGATTTTCACCGTAGCGACCATCAGTAGGGCGTCGGCAAGGCTGTACATAAGCACTGCTTATTGGCTCTGGGCCAATAGATCTAAGGAACGTCATAGGATGAAACGTACCAGCACCTACTTCCATATCTAGGGGTTGAATAATTACACATCCTTGACGCGCCCAATAATCTTGAAGCGCTAAAATTAGTCCTTGAAATGTCTTACAATCAAACTTTTGCATATGCTCTTGCATTTCCTCTGCCACTAGGGCTTGCCGATTAATTAAACTTTAAAATACTGATGAGTATACCTTTAGTAGTCGACTCAATGTAGGCTTAAAGATGATTATAAGATTATTTAGATGTGTAAGTGCATATGAATTAGAAAAAACATGCTGTAGGTGGGGTAGGCGAGGATAAGTGTTATCACCAATATCATTACAATGTATTGGGTAAATCTGTCTTAGACAGCAAAAAGCAAGTCTAGATGCACAGCAAGCGGGGCTTAAATGGTTCATGATTTTAAAGAAACAAGTTAATTATGAGTCAGCATTGTATAATTTCGGTTTAGCGAAAATAGCAATCTTCACTGAGCATGATTTAAAAATCCAATTTATTATAAATAACGGCAAGACATATTTATAATAAAGCATCAAGTCTATCCTTCGAGGATTATATCTGGCTGTTTGTAGATAATAAAATCATCACCAACATATGGACACAAATAGGGACGACCATACCTCAACAGAACACTCAAATAAGATAGCAAAAGATCTGAAAAGCAGGGGCATTTGTAGGCACAACGATTTGTTGTGCCTTTATACAAGATACTGGAATTATAAACGACCATACAACAGATTGTTTCTGTCATGAAACCAGCATTTTGGAATGCTAGTTACTAAGCAATGGCTAATATTATATATTTATTAAATAGCAAACTTTGTCAAAACTGCGACATCAATCAGTATTTGGGTTTCGAGTTGAGCTTCTAGCTCCTCTCTTTGAAGGTCTTGTTGTTGTGTTTCTTTTTTGGACTGTAATTTTCTAGCATCATGAGTAGGTAGATCTTTAACTTGATGATAAAGAGAATATAGTCCTATAAATTTTTGACCAAAATCAGGCTTATCTTTTACAGGTAACGCTTCTAAGAGATGAAATAATCTAATACAACCCTCAGACAAATTACATTGCTGTTGTTCTAATGCTTTAGCAATGGTTTGAATACTCTCAGAAATGCTATCTATTCTTTGTTGAGTTTTTTGATTACGCAATTTCCGTTGGGCTCTCAGTTTAAATATTAAAGAACCTGCATAGAATGCAAGACTGCCTACAACAGATAACGCGATGACAATAAAAGCTATATTCATAATTTTTAAACTGATGGTTAATCTTTAAAGTCGTTTATATTGATAGCTTCAAACTGAGCATAAAGATCTGTTTGTTGTTCAGATTGTTCATCAGGTTTTTCAATATCGTCTTTAAGTCCAAGCATTTCGCATAGTACTTTATGTCTTGCCAATGTTAAATTTACAAAATTTTGGTCTTCTCTGGCAATTTTTTTGCCTAAATCAATATTATCCAAAAGTGTAGCTAAACGAGGATCTTGCTCAATAGCTGTAAGCTCTTGTGTCGGAGAAAAGTATTTAATTTTTTTCGTAGCTGATTTTTGCTCTTTTGTTTCTGCAAATAAGCTAACAGGCTTTTTACTGCCATGTCTTGGATCTTTATTAACCTTCTTATAGTCTTGGTTAACTGTTAGAGCTTCGTTGTTACGAGTTCCTGCAGGTTTTCCAAGATGTTTTCTGACCCGTTTTTCATTGGGTTTACGAACATTTGAAGGTGTTTTAGAGATACCAATTTTGCCAACTTTACGAGATTTTTTTTGCCTAGCCATAGATCACCTGTGTAGGGCACAATAATGGCGTGATTCTACATTAGTTTTGCGAGTACAGGTGTGATTACAGTGAATTTTTGACAGAAAAAAAGCGATAGTAGACTATCGCTCTTTCGTAGATCAGAGTGTCAGCAGACACTTCTCCCAATATGTGTTCATCCTAAACGACTTATATCCATTTTATCTTCACTTATTATTAATATTTACGAAGATTATTTTATTGTTATCGATCATCCTGATACTTTATTGTTCATCCTTGTATTTCTGTCGAGGCTTTAAAATGCAAAACATATAATCTGAATTGCTACTTCCATGACAAGCAGTGCTTGTAATTCCTTGTTCTTATTATTCGATCAAGAGAATACAGGATTAACAAATATTTACAACTTATTTACAATTAAGTGTAAAATAATTGTAAATACTCTAAAATGTTAAGGCATAACAAATGTCTATTTGGTTATTAATTGCGAAAAGAATTGTTAATGTAAACCAGCTACATAGTTTGATATCACCTTAATATCTTCGTCAGTCAATCTTTTAGCGATATCGGCCATCATTCCATTTAAAGAGTTGGCTCTATCACCGGACCGGAAGGCTTTGAGCTGAGAAGCTATATAGTCTGAATGTTGGCCACTTATGTCAGGGAAACCAGATAAGCTTGTTCCATTTCCTTTTGGTCCATGACAAGCAATACATGCGGTAATACCTCGTTTCAAGTCTCCGCCAACATATAATTTGTTACCTTGTACGACGGCATCTTGTGAAGATTCACTAGATGTAGCGTCCTGGATTGAAAAATATGCTGCTAAGTCAAGAATGTCTTGTTCTGATAACGCAGCGGACATGCCATTCATTATCGCGTTATTTCTACCTTCTTTACCGCCTGTTTGACTGGCCAATTTAAATTCTGTTAATTGTTTAGCTAAATATTTTGCATGTTGTCCAGCAAGTTTGGGGTTCATAGGTATCGCACTATTTCCATCTGCGCCATGACATGCGCCACACGTAATAGATTTCGCCTTACCTTTTTCAGCATTCCCTTGTTCAACTGCACTCACACTAAAGCCCAAAAACAAACAGACTAGCAAACTTATATTTTTCATCTTTATCTCTTTAAGCATTTGATTAGCTGCCTATTCTTAAATCATTGATTGGGTATTTTACACATTTACGCCGACAGTAAAATAAATTCATTAAATAAGTTGTGTTTTTATATGATTTTAAAGAACGCAGTGATTCTCCTTTTCCCTGATATAATGATTAGGATAATTTTAAATAACAGTTTTGTAGCGTTTTCAGGAGTAAGAGTGAGTCATTATAGCCAAGCAAAGTTTAGTATCAGTGCCCCTGATATTACACACCTAGGACCCGATGAAGGAATTGAAATTGCTTTTGCCGGCCGTTCAAATGCCGGAAAATCCAGCGCGTTAAACAAATTAACTCGACAAAAAGGGCTAGCACGAACCAGCAAAACGCCGGGGCGGACACAATTAATAAATGTGTTCAAGCTAGATGAAAACCGCAGGTTAATAGACTTGCCCGGTTATGGATATGCAAAAGTGCCAATAGCCATAAAAAAGAAATGGCAAAGGTCATTGGGTGAATATTTACAAAAAAGAGAGAGTATTAAAGGACTGGTCGTCCTAATGGATATTCGTCATCCTTTTAAAGATTTAGATCAAGACTTAATAAATTGGGCGGTTGCAGCAGATTTACCTGTACTTGCTCTGCTTACTAAAGCGGATAAATTTAAATCGGGTAAACGCAAAAATCAGCTGATGATGGCTCGAGAGGCAGCATTAGCATTTTGTGGAGATGTTACTGTTGATGTATTTTCGTCCTTAAGTGGCATTGGATTAGAAAATTTGCAAGAAAAGCTAGATGGCTGGTACGGCTATGAGAGGAAGGCAAATTAACCATAAAAGCCTTAGATGAGTTGTATAGTGCTAAATGAACACACACGAAAACTGTTATTACAGGCAGTTCAATTTCGAGAATATTTCTTATATTTCCAGTATTTTAGATAAAAAAAACCCCATTAAATAATGGGGTAAACACATAGGGACACACATAAACTGTAAATAAGAGCTTATATAAAACATAAAGTTCAAAATAACGTGATATCTTTAAGATGAAAATATGGATTACCTAAGGCAAAATTGCTCTGTTACTTAGGTTCTCATATTGAACAATAGATAAGCTTAGTGGGCTTCATCCCAATTCTCTCCAACACCTGCTTCAACAGTGAGTGGTACATCAAGCTTCACAGCTTGCTCCATCAAAGAAATAATTTTGTTTTTATATTCGATTAACTTACTTTCTTTGATTTCAAAAACCAGTTCGTCATGTACTTGCATAATCATACGCACATCATCAATAGGTAAGCTATCAATCCAGTCATCAACTGCCAACATGGCCTTCTTGATGATGTCTGCTGCAGTTCCTTGCATCGGTGCATTTATCGCCGCACGCTCTGCGCCTTTTCTGCGCATACCATTACTGGCATTAATCTCGGGTAAGTATAAACGTCTACCAAAAACAGTCGAAACATAACCTTTCTCCTTGGCAATCGCTCGTGTGTCTTCCATGTAGGTCAATACCGATGGGTAGCGTTCAAAATACAAATCCATATATTTTTGTGCATCAAAACGAGAGATATTTAGTTGTTTTGATAAGCCAAATGCAGACATTCCGTAAATTAGACCAAAGTTAATGGCTTTAGCATTTCTGCGTTGTTCAATACTGACATCTTTAAGGAGAGTATCAAACACTTCTGAAGCCGTTGCTGTGTGAATGTCTTGTCCAGTCGCAAAGGCATTCAACAAGCCCTTGTCACTTGATAAATGCGCCATGATCCGCAATTCAATTTGTGAATAATCAGCAGCAACAATTTTATATCCATCTCTGGCAATGAAGGCTTGCCTTACTCTTCGTCCTTCTTCAGTTCGAATAGGGATATTTTGAAGATTGGGCTCTGTAGATGATAATCTGCCTGTTGCCGTAATTGCTTGATGATAAGACGTGTGTACTCTGCCTGTTCGAGCATTTATCATCTTGGGTAATTTATCTGTATAAGTGTTTTTTAACTTGCTCAGCCCTCGGTATTCCATCAACAATTTGGGTAGTGGGTAATTGATGGCCAATTCCTGTAAAACTTCTTCAGCAGTTGATGGCGCTCCTTTTGGGGTTTTTTTCAGAACGGGCAAGTCCATTTTCTTGTAAAGGATTTCCTGCAACTGCTTTGGTGAGCCTAAATTAAACTCCTCGCCAGCGAGCGTATGTACTTCTTTTTCGAGCTCTAAGATACGCACTGCTAAATCTTGACTTTGTTGTGCAAGTTTTTGGCTATCTATGAGTACGCCAAATTGTTCCATTTTTGCTAAAACAGGGGATAAGGGTAGTTCTATTTCCTTAAACACATTTAATAAGTCTTTTTCTTCACTTAGTTTTTGCCAAATTACCTTGTGCAAACGTAGTGTTATATCTGCATCTTCGGCAGCGTAGGGAGCTGCCTTATCGAGTGGAATTTGATTAAACGTTATTTGTTTTGCACCTTTTCCAGCAATATCTTCAAAGTGAACAGTGGTTTGACCAAGATATGTTTCTGCCAAACTATCCATATCGTGGCGGGTAGTTACACTATTCAACACATAAGATTCAAGCATTGTATCGAACGCAATACCTTGTAAGTTAATGTCATAATTAGCGAGTACATTTTTGTCGTACTTAAGATGTTGACCTACTTTTTTTATATCAGGATCTTCTAATAGAGGTTTAAGCGTGGCTAATACATGTGCCCGGTCAAGTTGTTCAGGGGCATCCAAATAATCATGAGCAACAGGCAAGTAAGCGGCTTCACCTTCTGTTACAGAAAACGATACTCCCACCAATTCAGCATCCATATAATTTAAGCTGGTTGTTTCGGTATCGAATGCAAATAATTCTGCAGCTTTAAGCTTGTCTAACCAAGTGTCGAAATCGGTTTGAGTTAAGATAGTTTGATAATTGTTAGTATCAACTTTTAGTTCGTTGTGTTTTTCTGGTACTTCATTTTGGGTAATTGATGCTTGTTTTAGCCTTTGTTGAGTTTCTGTTAACAAACGCTTCAACTCGAACTGACTACTTAAAGCTAATAATTTTTCAAAATCAACTTCAGTGGGTTTGATATCTTGTACGTTTTCAGGCAAATCCACGTCTAATTTGATTGTGGCTAATTCGTAAGACAAAGGCAGATGACCCAATGCCTTACGCAAATGTTCGCCAACTTTCCCTTTGACACTGCTTGCATTGGCCATGACTTGTTCAAGTGTGCCATGTTCAGCTAACCACTTAGCCGCTGTTTTAGGTCCACATTTATCAACACCTGGAATATTGTCTACTTTGTCACCCATCAAGGCTAGATAATCAATAATTTGATCGGGTCTTACAGCAAATTTTTCCTGTACACCCGCTTCGTCCATTTCGACATTAGTCATGGTATTGATTAATCGAACATGGGCAGTAACAAGCTGTGCCATATCTTTATCGCCGGTAGAAATGATTGTTTCCATCCCGAGTATAGAGGCTTGATTAGCAAGTGTACCGATTACATCATCGGCTTCGACCCCTTCAATAACTAATAAAGGTAGGCCCATTGCCCCGATGATGTCATGCAGAGGTGAAATTTGTGTTCTAAGATCGTCTGGCATGGGCGGACGATTGGCTTTGTATTCCGCATACATTTCATTGCGAAAGGTTTTACCCTTAGCATCAAATACCACCACTATGTTTCCATTTGGGTAATCTTTTTGAAGGCTCTTTATCATATTTAACACACCGGTAATTGCACCCGTGGGCTGTCCATATGACGTAGATAACGCTTGCAGATAAGGCACATGGTAAGCTCTGAATAAATAGGATGAGCCATCAACTAAAATTAGTGGGTTAGAGGTAGATTTTGTTGTAGATGCCATAAAATGAGCCCATATATTTATTTATAAGTTTGAAAATTTGAGAGAATGTCAATAAGTGGTAGTATTTATCATCAATCCACAGCGAAATCTGTGGATAACTATGTAGATAATGTGATAGACAGTTCATTTTTTGGTAAATGCAGATAAAGAACAATAATAAAAAACACCTAGTAAACATATACTTATGAAAAGTTAAAAATTTAAAAAAGAAAAATTTTATTACAAGTGTTTTGTGGATAAGATTTTATAGCTGACTAATGCAACTATAAAATCAGAGTAGAAGATACACGCATGTTGGACACTAGAAAAGAACATTTTTAAATTATTTTAAGTTATATTTTAGGCTAAACTGGACAAAAAAATATAAGCCTTGTTTTGCCTATTCTGTAGGCTTGTTTTACCAAAAAGTGAGCGATAAATTCAAATTATTTTTAGTTTGTAGGCGCTTACTTACACATTTTGCGTCTTTGTTTTTAACAAATAAGAATTGTTGTCAAATTTTATCGAAATACTTTCGAAGGCAACCAGCTTTCTGTTATCTTATTAATTGATATACGTAAACATAATTAAAAGTTAGCATTTTTTGGAATTAGACTTTTGGTTTGTAGTAAACAATAATTACAAGAAAAATAGTTAATCCAATGATTTACTCAACGTTAAACTTTTCCCCACTAAATTTCCCAGTCGTATTGGGTGGCAGTTCTATTTTGGTTCAAAACTAAAGCATGCAATATCGTACTATTATTCGGATTTTGGGGCTTCTTGTTGCTTTATTCAGTGCCACTATGATTCCTCCAGCAATTGTGTCCGTTATCTATGAAGATGGCAGCGGTCTACCGTTTTTATTGGCATTTCTTTTATGTTTAATTACTGGGTTAGCCATTTGGTATCCAAATAGAAGTTATAGAAATGATTTAAGGGCCAAGGAAGGGTTTTTAATTGTGGTGTTATTTTGGACTGTCTTGGCCAGTTTTGGTGCATTGCCGTTTTTATTTTTAGAACAACCACAGATGTCTACCACAGATGCATTTTTTGAATCTTTTTCTGGCCTAACAACTACTGGTGCAACTGTTATTGAGGGCATCGACTATTTGCCTAAGGCCATACAGTTTTATCGCCAACAACTTCAATGGCTCGGGGGCATGGGTATCATTGTTCTTGCTGTAGCAATCTTACCTATATTAGGCGTTGGGGGAATGCAATTATATAGGGCAGAAACGCCTGGTCCTGTAAAGGATTCTAAGATGACACCAAGGATAGCAGACACAGCCAAGCACCTCTGGTACATATATTTATCTCTTACTATAGTTTGTACTTTAGCGTTTTGGGTGGTGGGTATGAATTGGTTTGATGCAATTTGCCATGCATTTTCGACCATCGCTATAGGGGGATTTAGTAACTATGATGCAAGTTTAGGTCATTTTAATAGTGTGGGTGTGAATATAGTTTGCGTCATATTCCTATGGATTGCGGCACTAAACTTTGCTCTGCATTACGCCGCTGCTAGTGGGCATTCCTTAAAGGGCTACTTTCGTGATCCAGAACTAAAAGTATTTTTCGTCATACAAGTAAGCTTAGTGTTGATTTGTTTTATTGTGCTAATGCAATTTAGTTGGTACTCAGATGCAGGGATCGCATTCGACCAAGCCTTAATTCAATCTGTATCTGTGAGTACAACGGCTGGCTTCACGACTACAGATTTCTCTAATTGGCCAGTATTTTTGCCTATTATGCTAATATTCTCGAGTTTTATTGGTGGATGTGCAGGCTCAACCGGAGGCGGATTAAAAGTTATTCGAGTGTTTTTGTTATACTTACAGGGCAAAAGAGAAGTTGATCGTTTAATCCACCCTAAAGCGGTTTATTCGGTGAAGTTAGGTGAAAGGGCGCTTCCAGACAGAGTCGTTGAAGCTGTGTGGGGATTCTTTTCAGCTTATGCCATGATATTTGTCATTATTATGGTGGGTCTTATCGCTACAGGCATGGACGACGTGACAGCTTTTAGTGCGACAGCTGCAACGCTTAATAATTTAGGACCGGGTTTAGGCGAAGTGGCTGCTACCTATGCTGATGTGTCTGATAGTGGAAAATGGTTGTTAATAATAGCAATGCTGTTCGGTAGATTGGAAGTGTTTTCATTGTTAGTACTGTTTTCCCCTACCTTTTGGCGAAGCTAAACATTTACTTTGATGCTGAATATAGGACATAAATAGTAGCGTTGATATGCTTTTTTATGCGCTATATAGTGTGGTTAGAAAAACGACACCATAGCGTAGGCTGCTTTTTCTTTTATTTGGATGTCAGCGACTAACAAATAGGTTACATCTTTAACCAATGCATTAGCTGCTGTTGATACTAAGTCTCGAATAATATCCCTGCCGCTGCATTTCGGTATTCCCCACCCGTTGCATAACTAAGTGCAGCACCAGCAGATACACCTTCAAATTATACTCGCGGCTGATGGCGATGCTTTTTCTAAATTTAGAAATACACTCATACTATATTGTGCATCCGAAGGGCTATCGACCAGAGAATAACCATTTCCACTACTAGTGATTTGTTAGATTAGTGATGTTCTATAAGCATTACGATCGAACTCTTGTACCGCAGACCGCACTTCTAGATAAATTGTTCTTTTTTCTGAGGTACAGAGTCTACAAAAATAGAAGTGCTTAGTTTAGTTTGAACATCTAAGTTCATTTTTTATGAGTTGGCTTTTGTATTTTTGCGATAACCATAAAATACCTAGTGAAGATATTACAAGCGTGCAAAATATGCCAAATGAGAACAGAGGATACTTATCTGACGTGTATTTAAGTTGGTGTTTGGTGATGTTATTGGAAATATGTTTGTTCATAAATTTAGTCCTTAAAATTTCAGAATTAAATATCTGCTATACATCAATGTAATTAGCTTTTTTAATGTTGTACAAAATATTAGCTTTGAAAAGCTAATATTTTGTACAACTTGCTACGTTTTTATACGAGATTGTTTTTTAAATACAAGTTTGCGGGCGGGTAATACGGATTGTTAGCCAAAAAAGAATGCACTGGGTTGAAATAGTTTCTCTACGTGACTAACAAACTTCTTATCAACTAGAAAAAGAATAACGTGATCGTTAGCTTCAATTTTTGTGTCTCCGTGGGCAATTATGACTTCTTCGCTACGGACTATTGCGCCTATGGTGGTTCCTGGAGGAAGTCTTATTTCGCGGATTTCTCGTCCAACTACTTTGGAAGTGTTTCTATCTCCATGGGCGATAGCTTCAATGGCTTCTGCTGCACCTCTTCTTAAAGAGTAAACATTTACAATGTCTCCACGTCTAATATGGGTTAAGAGTGCAGATATGGTGGCTTGTTGCGGAGAAAAAGCTATATCAATTTCTCCACCCTGCACTAAGTCTACATAGGCTCCGCGTTGGATCAGGACCATGGCTTTTTGAGCACCAAGTCGCTTGGCTAACATGGCTGACATAATGTTGGCTTCGTCATCGTTAGTGACAGCGATAAAAGCGTCAACTTGCTCAACATTTTCTTCGGTCAATAACTGATGATCCGAGGCATCACCTGCAAACACGATGGTCTTATCTAAATGCGCAGACAGATATTTAGCTCTCTCAGGGTTGAACTCAATTAATTTCACATTGTGATTGTGTTCAAGCAACTTTGCCAGTCCAGCACCAATTAGGCCGCCACCTGCGATCATGATGCGTTTGTAACTTGACTCTAGTTTTTGCAGTTCACTCATAACTGCACGAATATGTTTTGTAGCTGCGATAAAAAAAACTTCGTCATCAGCTTCAATAATTGTTGTGCCAAGAGGACGGATTGGTTTACCTCTGCGGTATATTGCAGCTACTCTCGTTTCAACATTAGGGATATGTTCTTTTAAAGTAGAAAGTGCATGACCTACCAATAAACCACCGTAATAAGCCTTAACCGCGACAAGGCTAGCTTTGCCATTGGCAAATTCAACTACTTGTAATGCACCTGGATAGTCTATTAGGCGTTTTATGGCCTTTGTCACTAGTTGTTCTGGTGCAATAAGATGATCTACTGGCACGTCTTGGTGCTTAAACAGTTGCTCTTGATAAATAATGTACTGTTCTGAACGAACTCGAGCAATTTTAGTAGGAGTTTTGAACAAGCTATAAGCAACCTGACAAGCCATCATGTTGCTTTCATCGCTGTTGGTTACTGCAATTAGCATGTCGGCATCCTCGGCCCCTGCTTTTTTTAGCACATCTGGGTGTGAGCCCATGCCCGCTACGACCTGTAAATCTAGTCTGTCTTGCAGGTGTCTTAAAGTATCTGGGTCTGAATCTATGACAGTGATTTCATTTTTTTCACCAACCAAGTTTTCAGCTAAAGTGGCGCCAACTTGGCCAGCACCAAGGATAATTATCTTCATTTGTGGTCTTTAAGCCTTATTATTATTACTGAGACTTTAGCAGTCTGGCATAATAGAAACCATCCATTTGTTGATCTCCCGGCAAAATCTGTTTGCCTGGCTTATCCACAGAATCGTTGTAAAAAGTATCATCTAACAATGCGTTAGTATTTCGAGATAAAAAGTCACGTATTTGTAGATGGTTTTCTTCAGGCAAAACAGAACAAGTAACATAAAGCATGGTTCCGCCAGGCTTTATGAGTGGCCATATAGCATCTAATATTTGCTTTTGTAGGCTCACTAATACATCTATGTCTTTAGCTTTCCTCAGCCATTTAATATCAGGATGGCGGCGAATAATACCAGTAGCAGAGCAGGGTGCATCAAGCAATACCCTGTCAAATAGTTGTCCATCCCACCATTTTTCAGGTGTACATGCGTCACCCACTATAATCTCAGCGTTGTGACATAACCGGGCCAAGTTTTCTTCTATTCTAATAGCGCGCCTTTCATCTATTTCTAAAGCCACTGTTTTTGCTAAATTGGGTTGTAATTCAATTATATGACAGGTTTTACCACCTGGAGCCGCGCAACAATCTAAGATTGTTTCTGCTTGTTCTGGCTTAAGATAATGAGCTGCAAGTTGCGCAGCTCCATCTTGAACAGCAAACCACCCTAAATCAAAACCGGGTAAGCTAGTGACGTCATAACCTTTTGATAATACAAATGCTTCTGGATGTCCGAGTGAAACTGTATATTCTATACATGCTTTTTCAAGTTCTTCAGAAAAATGTGCATGGGAAATTTTGTGTGTATTTACTCTGAGCCAAATTGGCGCCTTTACTTGCATATTTGCCACTAAATCAGCAAAGTCATTTTGATATTCAGCTTCAAGCTTTTTGTACAACCATTTAGGTAACCCTGAGGCTATTTGTTTATTTGGCGCTACTTGCTGAGACATTTCTTCTCTAATAAATGTTCGCAAGATAGCATTCACTAAACCTTTCATGGCGTGGGTATTGAGTGGCTGACATGCCGCAACTGTTTCAGACACCGCTGCATGTTGACTGACCCGGCTAAAAGCTAACTGATAAAACCCTAACATAATCAATTGCTCTACAATCTTGAAGCGGTTCTTTAAAGGCTTATCGAGCAGTTGCCTAAGCCAAAATTGTAAAATAGGTAAATTTCGCAAAACTCCGTAGACCATCTCTTGCAGCCAGGCTTTGTCTTGTTCTTTATGTGGTAATTGCGCAACAGGTAAACATTCCCTCGCAGATTGTCCTTCTTCTAATATCTGGTGTAATACTTTAGCCGCATCAGCACGTAAATTAAAATGATTGTAATGGGAGCCTTTTGACTGCGTATTCATAAAAAATATTTCATATTAGCGAAACACCTACTGCAAACCAATCTGCTCTACCATTCAGCACATCAGCGGCTGGCATTGGTTTTTTGCCGGGAAGCTGTAACGTTGTCAACAATAAACTCTGATTACCCGTTGTCACTAAAATGCCTTTTTTGTCTGCATGAACAATTTGGCCAACAGGGATATCAGGATTTTCGTTTTTAACAACATCAGACGAATATACTTTTATATTAGAGTCGTTAATTGTGAAAAAAACGACTGGCCATGGATTAAATGCACGAATATTTCTTTCAAGTTGTTCTGCAGGTAAATCCCAATCAATTTTGGCTTCTTCTTTTGATAATTTTTTTGCGTAACTGGCCAGCTCATTATCTTGGACCTGAGGTGTTAATTCAGTTAGTGCGTTCAATGTTTCAATTAATGCCTTAGGGCCAATTTCAGCTAGTTTTTGATACAAGCTTGCACTGGTATCTTGTTTGGTAATGGCAAGTGACTGCTTAAACAACATAGCACCTGTATCGAGGCCTTCATCCATTTGCATGATTGTCACACCCGTTTCGCTGTCACCCGCCCAGATCGAACGTTGAATTGGCGCAGCTCCTCGCCATTTCGGTAATAAAGAACCGTGCACGTTGAGACAACCCAATTTTGGGGTCTTGAGTATAGAGCTTGGTAAGATCAATCCATATGCGACCACTATCATGATGTCTGCTTGTAGTTCAGCTAAATCAAGAAGTGCCTCTGCTGTTTTCAACGATTGAGGTTGAAATACAGGGATTGAATATTCAAGAGCTAATTTTTTTACTGAACTGGCTTGTAGCTTTTTACCTCGACCAGCTGGGCGATCTGGTTGACTGTATACAGCAATAACATCATGTTCAGAGTCTATCAGTGCTTGTAAATGCAATGCTGCAAACTCTGGTGTTCCAGCAAATACTATTTTTAACGGGTTATTCAATTGTGTCTTAGCCTTTTGTCGCAAGTCGGGCTTCTTTTTCTAACTTGGTTTTAATCCTCTGGCGTTTAAGCGGGGATAAATAATCCACAAATAATTTACCTTTTAGATGATCTAGCTCATGTTGAATACAAATAGCTAATAGTCCATCTGCTTCTAGAGTGAAAGGTTCGCCTGTTTTATTAAGAGCAGAAACAGTGATTTTCTCTGCTCTTTCTACTTGTGCATAATTATTTGGTACTGATAAACAACCCTCTTCGCTGATGGTTTTACCTTCTTTATGTGTTATTTCAGGATTGATAAAAACCATAGGTGCATCTTGATTTTCTGATACATCCATCACCACCAATTGCTTGTGCACGTTTACTTGCGTTGCAGCTAAACCAATACCGTTCTCATCACGCATGGTGTCGAACATATCAGCGATTATTACGGTGATGGATTTATCAACACTTTCTATTTTTTTTGCTATTGTGCGCAATCTTTCATCAGGAAAGCGCAATACATCTAATATTGCCATTGTATTATTCAACTATAATGAGTTTCTGACTCAGGAACTAATGTAACCAATAGTAACTTTACGCTACAGTGAGAGAGTTACTATTGGTCTGTGTATTATATAGTATACGATCAAATAGAATTGACTATTTAATACGTTTCTACCTAGGCTATTCTAACGTAAATCGATCCAAAACATAATAGTCACTGCATCACGGTGTATATAAGAATGACGAGCAAAAAATTAATTAGGTTGCTGATGCTGTTAGTGCTCATGCCAGTAAATGTTTTAGCAGACAGTATTTTAGTAAAACAAACCGCTCCTGAAGTTTATGTAGTAAAAAAAGGTGATACGTTGTGGGATATATCCAACATGTATTTGGATAAGCCTTGGCAATGGCCACAACTTTGGCGAACCAACGTACATATAACCAATCCCCATCTTATTTATCCCGGTGATGAATTACGCTTAGTTAAGAATGAAAAGGGTGAAACTGTTTTAGAGGTAGCCAGAGATTCAGTAAAACCTGAAATAAAGCTTTCTCCTGAAGGTGCTAAATCTATTAAAATACCTGAGGCTATACCCGCATTGCCATGGTCAGTTATTAAACCTTATATAGAAAATGCGATGATTATTTCGCAACAAGCTTATGATCGTTATCCCTATGTATTGGGCGACCAAGAAGGATCTGTGCGCTTTGCTACTGACAACCTAGTACTTGGAAAAGCTTCTCGACGTAGTAAAGAGAACTTGAACATTGTTAGGAAGCAAAATGAGCTTTACGACATGGACGGTAATCTTATCGGTTTACAGATTCGTCATTTAGCTAAAGCTAAGTTAATGGATGCTGATCTAGGTAACCAAAAGCTAATTAAGATATTAGAAGCCAAATTAGAGGTTAAGCGAGGCGATAAAATCATTCCTGCTGCTGCAACCGAACTACAAGAAATATCGCTCACTGCCGCAATAAGTCAAACGGGCTATATTATTGATGACTTAGAACAACATAACTTGTTAGGTAAGTATAATGTGGTAGTGCTGGACCTTGGAGCGGATCAAGTTTCTGCGGGCACGATTATGGGCATATACAGTCAGGGACCAAGAATAATTGACGGTGTTCATCCCAAATATGAAGGCGAAACTGACATGATCCGTAGTGCTTTTAACCAAGGGGATGAAATTTCTCAGCCTGCTCTAAAAGTTGGTGAGGTTATTGTATTTAAAGCTTTTGATGCAGCAAGTTATGCACTTATTACTAAATCAGCTAAAGTTATAAAAAGAGGAATGATAGTAGCAAAGCCTTAGAACTAGCTGTGGGCTAACTACCTAGAGAAAAATATGCAACAGGATGTTGATTTAGAAAGTAGTGAAAGGGGAGAGCTGGAAAATTGGTTGAAGTTGACTCAAGTTCCCAATTTTGCAGTCAGTAGTTTGAGAAAGCTAAAGCAAAAATTTGCTGTGGGATTATCGGAATTATTTAATTCATCAAAAGGGCAGCTAGAGGCATTAGGTTTTAATCCCCGACAAGTTTCAGCAATTTTATATCCCAATATGCGTATCGTAAACGTTAGCTTGCATTGGCTCAATACTACTAACAACCGTTTTTTACTGCATTTCGATCATCCTTATTATCCAACGTTGCTCAAACAGATTTCTAGTCCACCTCCAATATTATACGGTTATGGCAATCCAAAGTATTTAAATAACCATCAGATTGCGATGGTCGGGAGTAGAGCTCCGAGCCCACAGGGAAAGGAAAACGCCAAATTTTTTGGTAGACGTTTAAGCGAAAATGGTTGGACAATTACCAGTGGTTTAGCCCTTGGCATTGACGGGCTGTCCCATCAAGGTGCTGTTTTAGGCGGTTTTACAACAATAGCTGTTTTAGGTACGGCTATTGATAAAATGTACCCTCGACGTCATATCATGTTGGGTGAGCAGATTTTGCAAAATGATGGCGTGATTATTTCTGAGTTTGCACCTAACACGCCTGGACGACCAGAATACTTTCCAAGACGAAATCGTATTATTAGTGGGATGTCTGTTGGGACTTTGATCGTTGAAGCGGCAATTAAGAGTGGCTCGTTAATTACTGCAAGATGTGCTTTAGAACAAAATAGAGAAGTATTTGCGCTACCGGGAAATATTCACAACCCCATGTCTGCAGGATGTCATTATTTAATACAACAGGGGGCAAAACTGGTGACATGTGTAAACGATATTAACGAAGAGTTTCAAAATCTCATTTTATCTACTTCAGATATAAAAGCAGAAAAATTGGAAAAAAACATGTCACAAAGCTTGGATTCAGACAATTTGTTAGATAGTGTAGATTTCGAAGTAACGCCACTAGATATAGTGGCTCAGCGTAGCGGCATAGAAGTAGCGGATGTAATGTCACAATTATTAGAATATGAATTGCTCGGCCTAGTGACTGCTGTTCCTGGCGGTTACATTAAATTGGGGGAAAAATAGATGTTCGATATCCTCATGTACTTATTTGAAAACTTCATTCATAACGAAACTGAAATACGAGTCGATCAAGACGAGCTGACGGATGAACTAGTAAGAGCTGGTTTTCATCACGATGAAATATATAAAGCGCTATCTTGGTTAGAAAAACTTGCTGCATTGCAAGATACAGACATAAAACCCTATTTAGCTAAAGGTCCTAATTCCTTTGTTACTCGCGTTTACACACAAGACGAAGAAATGCGCTTGGATGTAGAGTGTCGTGGTTTTCTAATGTTCCTCGAACAAATCAATGTATTAGATTCATCTACCCGAGAAATGGTGATTGATAGAGTGATGGAGATTGATTCCAAAGAATTTTGTCTAGAGGACATGAAATGGGTCGTGTTGATGGTGCTGTTTAATGTACCAGGAAAAGAAAATGCTTACGCGCAGATGGAAGATTTGTTGTTTGAAGAGCCTGAAGGTCCACTTCACTAATTGTTTCTTATCTATAAACATTAAGAGTGATTTAATAAATGTCTAAGATTGATCACTCTCTGTTTTCAGCTAACGCGTCTGAGCAAGCTTTCGGGCCTTGTCCCAAGTGCAATGCCAAATTAAATATCAGAAGAGGTAAGTCTGGTGCCTTTATTGGTTGCAGCCATTATCCAGAATGTGACTTCTCAAAGCCATTACACGAATATGAAAATGCCGAAATCAAAAAGATTGAGGGATCTGCATGCCCGTTATGCCAATCACAGTTAGTAATTAAAAAGGGGCGTTTTGGGTTGTTTATTGGGTGCAGTGACTTTCCTGATTGTGAGTATATTGAGTCAAACTCTAATAGTGAGGTTACCCAATTAAGCTGCCCTTCTTGTAAAAAAGGACATATTACAAAGCGTTCAAATAAGTTTGGCAAGTCATTTTATGCATGTGATAATTACCCTAAATGTAAATATTTATTGAACTTGCCACCTGTTGATCACCCCTGTCCTGATTGCCATTGGCCGATCATGCAAGAGAAGAAAGGAAGTACTGAAGTTGAACTTATATGCCCACAAAAACAATGCCAATGTAAAATTCCTAAACCTCAATAACGCACGATAATTGTACTTTTTACATTGCGCCTCATAATTAGATACCTTAATTAAAATTGAATTTAAAACTAAATAGTTTAGGACGACATGAAACTTCTATCAACCATTGAAGACGCGGAGCTCATTATTCAGGCATTACAGAAAGGAGAGCTGATTGCTTACCCAAGTGAAGCTGTATATGGCATTGGCTGTGATCCAGATAACGAAATTGCCGTGCTTAAGTTATTGGCTTTGAAAAAACGACCAGTTGAAAAAGGTTTGATTCTAGTCGCTAAAACTTATTCGCAGTTATTACCTTATGTTGATGATGCAAAGATCCCAATGCATAAACGCACAGAAATCTTTTCTAGCTGGCCTGGTCCAGTTACATGGTTATTACCTGCCGCTAGACAAACCCCCAAGTGGATTACAGGTGATAGTGATTTAATTGCAGTGCGAGTAAGTCAACACCTTGTTATAAGTCAACTATGTGAGTTATTTGGCAAGCCTTTGATATCCACGAGTGCTAATGTGTCTGGAATGATACCAGCAATAAATAGTGAACAATTATATCAACAATTCGATAAGACCTTATTACTAGTAGATGGTGCGTTAGGTGGGGCAAATAAACCTAGCCAAATCCGTCACGGAATTTCTGGTCAAACCATAAGAGACAATTAGTTAGATGACAGCCGATTCAGTGCCAGATATAAAAAAAGTAAAACAGTACTTGCTCAAGCTACAAGACAATATTTGTCAAACCTTAGAGTTAGTTGATGGAAAGGGAAGTTTTGTCGAAGACAATTGGAAGCGTGAGCTTGGTGGAGGCGGTCGAACTCGAGTGTTAACCGGCGGTAAATTTATTGAACAAGGCGGAGTTAATTTCTCCCACGTTTTCGGAGGAAAATTACCTGCATCTGCAACCGCTGCTCGGCCTGAACTGGAGGGCAGAAATTTTCAAGCTGTTGGCGTGTCATTGGTTATTCATCCTCACAACCCCTTTGTGCCTACAACTCATGCAAATGTACGTTTTTTTATCGCTGAAAAACCTGGTGAAAAGCCTGTTTGGTGGTTTGGTGGCGGATTTGATCTCACACCTTTTTATCCATTTCATGAAGATGTAGTGCATTGGCATACCGTTGCCAATAAACTTTGCCAGCCTTTTGGTGACGATGTATATCCAGAATATAAAAAATGGTGTGATGATTATTTTTATTTAAAGCATCGAGATGAAACCCGCGGAGTGGGTGGATTATTTTTTGATGATTTAAATAAACAAGGCTTCGAAAAAAGCTTCAAGTTTATGCAGGCAGTTGGTAATGGATTTTTAGATGCATATGTCCCTATTGTAGAAAAACGCAAAGACATTCCTTTTGGTCAAAAACAGCGTGATTTTCAACTATATAGACGAGGGCGCTACGTAGAATTTAATTTGGTGCACGATAGAGGCACTTTATTTGGTTTACAAACTGGGGGGCGAACCGAGTCAATATTGATGTCTATGCCACCACTTGTTCGTTGGGAATATTGTTACCAGCCAGAGCCAGAGAGCAAAGAAGCAGATTTGTATGCTAATTATCTACATCCAAGGGAATGGTTATAGTGTCTAGATATACCGTATTTGGCAATCCAATAGCGCAAAGTAAATCACCTTTAATTCATCATATGTTCGCGCAACAGGCAGGCTTAAAAATTATATATGAGCGTACTTTAGCAACAGAACAAGATTTTATTTCATCACTGTCTACTTTTTTTTTAGATGCAGATGCACAAGGTTGCAATGTGACTTCTCCATTCAAGGAGCAAGTTGCAAAGTGGGTAAACGAGTTATCTGCAGGTGCTAAGATTGCTGGAGCTGTAAATACAGTTATTAAAAAAGAAGATGGTACTTTTTTAGGCGATACAACGGACGGTAAAGGTTTAGTACAAGATCTTCTTCGCTTAAACGTGCAGATTAAAGATGCTCGTATCTTATTGTTAGGTGCTGGTGGTGCTGCTAGAGGAGTATTACAATCAATATTGGCCTTGGAGCCAAAATTATTGATGGTTGCTAACCGAACACAAGCAAAAGCTAAGCAGTTAGCTTTATTGCTACCTCAAGATAACTTTGTCGGCATAGGCCTCAATCAGTTAAATGAAGTTCAGCAACCTTTTGACCTAATTATTAATTCTACATCTGCTAGTTTGACTGGAGAGTTGCCTTCTATCCCAAATTCTGTAATTAGTAGCTGTGCTTGTATATATGATATGAGTTATGCAGATAAGCCAACTGTATTTCTTCAACACGCACAAAAATTAGGAGTGTTAAACACTTTTGATGGATTGGGTATGTTGGTAGGGCAGGCCGCAGAAAGTTTCTATTTATGGACTGGTTACCGACCTGATGTATTACCTGTCATTGAGAAACTAAGAAGTACGTTATGAATCAGACCGTTCAAGTTTCAGATGGTTGTACATATATAAGTTCAAGGGAGGCACTTAAAATAGATGTTATGGAGGCGGGCCAGATATTGGCTTGTTATATATGTGGATTAGATAAAGAAGGATTAACTTCACTTTACAATACTAAGCAGTTTGAAATAGAAGAAATCATTGAACGTGAACTTGAACAGAGTAAATTAAATTCAGACGGTGAAATATGCCTCACCGCTGAATATATTTGTGCGTTCTGAATCTGTTATAGGTTCAATCTAACAAGTTTCTTCAATATACTCATCCTTAAGCTTTATGTAGTTCAATGCCGACTGTTTTAAAAATGCTACTTCGCTATCTTTTAATGGTCTTGCTTGTTGTGCAGGATTGCCTTTATACAAATAGCCACTTTTAAGTGTCTTGTTAGGTGGCACTAATGTTCCTGCTCCAATAAACACGTCATCTTCTACAATTACGCCATCCATAATAATTGCTCCCATTCCTACTAGTATTCGATCTCCTAAAGTACAACCATGTAACATACACTTATGTCCCACTGTTACATCTGCGCCTATAACAAGAGGGAAACCACTGGGATTAGCTTCACTTGTTCGAGATACGTGCAATACACTTCCATCCTGTATATTAGTCCTAGCTCCTATTTTTATATAGTTAACATCTCCTCTTGCTGCTACAAGTGGCCAAATACTGACATGCTCTGCACATTCAACGTCTCCTACTAATACGGATGAAGCATCAACATAACAATGATCTGCTAACTTAGGGGAATTACTTTTATAAGTTCGGATGGACATGTTTGTTCCTAATTTAAGTTTCTGGGTTACATCATATCAAAAAGAATTAAACCATTATTAACTCAAATAGCTACTTATATGTGCATGTCGATTGCTTTCTGAGCACTTAAACGATAATTGTAAATTAGGGGTTGCATGCAAAGTTGTTCTGTCTATAATGCGCCCTCGCTTCAAGGGAGACGAGTTGGAAACAACAGAGTCACTCGCAGCAAACAGGGTAAACCAGTTTGATGCATATACGGTAAACGTATAGTTG
>JAWUXT010000079.1:0-20366 GCA_034111205.1 Paraglaciecola sp.
GCAAAAAAGAAGCGCGAGGATTAAAGATATCTACCTTTCATACTCTTGGTTTAAATATTATTAAGTCTGAAGTAAAAAGTTTGGGTTTAAAACCCGGCTTTTCATTATTCGATGATAAAGACAGCATGTCATTACTTAAAGATTTAACTGAGGTAGAGTTTGATGGCGACAAGGAGCTATTATCTTCTCTGCAGAGTTGTATCTCTAACTGGAAAAACGATCTTATTTTGCCAGAAGACTTAAAAAAACAAACTCTATCTCCTAGCGAAGTTGAACATGCGGAATTTTACCAGCGTTACTACAATCATCTGCGGGCCTACAATGCACTAGATTTTGACGACTTGATCTTATTACCTACCGTTCTGTTAAAAAATAACGCGGTAGTCAGGCAAAAATGGCAGAACAAAATACGTTATTTGCTGGTGGACGAATACCAAGATACCAATACCAGTCAATATGAACTGGTTAGATTGTTAGTGGGTGAAAGAGCTAGGTTCACTGTGGTAGGTGATGACGACCAATCTATTTATTCTTGGCGTGGTGCAAGACCACAAAACTTAGTTCTACTACAGACTGATTTTCCTAAATTAAGAGTCATCAAGCTTGAACAAAACTATCGTTCATCTGAACGAATTTTGCACTGCGCCAATATTCTTATTCAAAATAATCCGCATATATTTGAGAAAAAATTATTTTCTGAGTTGGGCTACGGTGAGCCTCTACAGGTGATTACCGCCAAAAATGAAGAGCACGAGGCTGAACGTGTGGTGGCAGAGTTAATGGCCCACAAGTTTATGAATGCCACAAAGTTTAAAGATTATGCGATTTTGTACCGAGGTAACTTTCAATCGAGAGTGTTCGAAAAAGTACTGATGAGTAACCGTATCCCTTATAAAATTAGCGGGGGTACGTCTTTTTTTGGTAGAACTGAAGTCAAAGACATCATGGCTTACTTGCGTTTATTGGTTAATCAGGACGATGATAATGCCTTGTTGAGGGTAATCAATACACCTACCCGCGGTATTGGCCGGGTGAGTTTAGAAAAACTCGGTAATTTAGCCAATCATAATCGTACTTCTATGTTTGAAGCTGCTTTTGACCCTAACCTTCAGGATATTCTAAGCGGTAAGGCCTTGGTATCGGTAGAACAATTTAGCCGCTGGATAGTCGAGTTATCAGATAAAGCAGTCAGAGGTGATGGCATAGCGACCATTCGTGAAATGATCAAAGCCATGGGATATGAAGAGTGGTTGTATGAGTCGAGCACTAGTCCAAAGGCTGCAGAGATGGGCATGGCGAATATCAGTACTTTGTTTGGCTGGATCAGCAATATGCTTGAAGGTGGTGAACTCGACCCGCCAATGACACTACAAGAAGTGGTTAATCGTCTCATTCTCAGGGATATGATGGAACGCGGCGAAGACACTGAAGAAACAGATCAAGTTCAGCTGATGACCTTACATGCCTCAAAAGGTCTGGAATTTCCATATGTATTTATGGTAGGCATGGAAGAAGGACTATTACCCCACCAAAGCAGTATTGAAGAAGATAATATCGATGAAGAAAGACGTTTAGCGTATGTAGGTATTACCCGTGCGCAAAAAGTATTGTTTATGACATTGGTCAAAGAAAGGCGGCAATATGGCGAAGTGATTAATCCTGAACCTAGTCGATTCTTACACGAATTACCGCAAGATGATTTGGTGTGGGAGCATAAAAAGCCAAAAGTGTCAGCACAGGAACGTCAGCAAAAATCTCAGGTGGGCATTGCAAATCTGCGTAACATGATGAATAAGAGTTAAGGATTAAGTTAAATTTGTCATCTAAGTTACTTCAATTTTTGCGGCTGCTTTTAAAAATTTACCTTGTCCTAACTCACAGCCTGCGTCCATTAATGCTTGATATTGTTCTTGGGTATTTATGCCGCTGGCAATTAACTTAAATTTCAAGTGGCTAGAAATGGATAAGACAGACTGAATTAATTTTAAGTTGCGTTCTGAGCGGGGTAGTGTTTTAACAAAATAGTGATCTATTTTTACGTAATCAAATGGGTAGGAATACAAATAGCTCAAAGAAGCCAAGCCACTTCCAAAGTTGTCTAATACCAGAGTTATGCCGGCACGTTTTAATATTTTGATCGCCGGTAAGAAAAACTGAGAGCGACGATTGAGCGCGTTTTCATCAAATTCAATGACCAGTTTTTTAGGGTCAACGTTTGCATCTTTTACCTGTTCAATCAGTTGTTTAGCTAAAGACGTTTGAGTGAGATGATGGATGGATAAATTAATCGCAATTTGTTTATCAGCATCGGCCTCATTTAATTGCCAACCTTTTAATATTTCGCAAGCTTTAGTTAGCATGAACTTGTCCATTTCTACTGTCAGACCACACTGTTCTGCAATCTGCCAATACTGATCACGCTTGATTTTACCTATACTCGAATGCTCCCATCTAACGTAACATTCCTGATATATCTGTTCTTGTGTGGCTAAGTTAATAATGGGCTGTGAATAACTTTCAAAGGCTTCAGCTTTGAGGATTTTTCTAAACTCGCTTTCGATTTCAAGCTCTTCAAGCAGTTTATCTCGCATCGTCTTATCAAAAACAATATAACGACCGCGTCCAAGAGACTTTGCTTGATACATGGCTGCATCTGCATCTCGTAGTACTTCGTCAGCCGTTTGGTAGCCACTTTCAATGTAGGCAATGCCTATACTAGCACCTGAATGCATATCTTTATTTTCGATATTAAAGGGTTTAGCGATAGAGCTTATAATACGCGCAGATATTTCTTCGACATCGTTTGGAGATTCATAATTGTCAAACAGTACAACAAATTCATCGCCACCTAATCGGGCAAGTAAGTCATGACCACGGATACATGAACTAATTCTAACCGAGACCTCTTTTAAAAAGAGGTCTCCTGCCATGTGACCTAACGAATCATTAATTTGTTTGAATCTGTCTAAATCAATAAATATTACCGCAAAATTACTTTCCACATAACGTTGCTTGCTAGCAAGTGCCAGTTCGAGTCGACTATTAAATAGAACTCGGTTTGCCAAGCCTGTTAGCGAATCATGTTGCGCGTCATGTTCCAACTGCTGTTGCGCTTGTAGACGTTCTTCAATTTGTTTTTGTAGAAATAAATTAGTGTTATTAAGTTCTTCTGTACGCTCTTTTACTTCTTCTGCAAGTTTCTTATTATATGCTTTAATCGCGTCAGAAGACTGTTTACGGCCTAGTGCTACCGCAATGTGGTGAGAAACAAAGCGTAAAAATTCTAAATCCTTAAAGTTGTATTGTTTTTCTTTGCTGTAACTTTGTACGGCGATGACACCACAAATTTCACCATCTATTATCAATGGCGATCCAATCAAAGAATTTAATTTAATTCGCATATTTTCAGCCACATAAGATGATAATTCGTTGTCATCACATAGCTGCTGGACTCTGTTGTAATCGATTAACTCAGCGCTACGATGTCTAATAATGTACTCCGTCACACCTAATCTCATCGGCCTGGACTCAATTTCAGAACTCACTTCGTCTATGTAATAAGGAAAACTTAGCATCTGATTCTCTTTATCCAATATGGCAACATAACAGTTAGGCGCACCAATTAAGCGCGACAAAGTGTCATGAATAGCAGCATAAAAATCATGCATGTCTCCTTCAACTGAAGCCGAAAGCTCGGAGATTTCAAACAAAGCTTGTTGTAAGGATTCTATTTTTTGCCTTTCGCTGATCTCTTCTTGCAACACCTCATTCATTTGTCTTAACTGCTTAGTGCGTTGACGAATAGTTTTTTCAGTTAACTCTCGACTTTTAACTCTATCAACACAGTTGACTATGTGTTGAGAAACAAATAACAGTATTTCTAAATCTTCCTGATTGTAACGAATCGATTCGTCATAACTTTGTACGACCATCGCACCTATTACTTGTGAACCTCGCTTTAAGGGGATGCCAATCCAATCAACAGGATCTGCGCCTAAATCTTTTACGGATATATCGGCAAGTTGTTGATGATACGTTTCTTGGGTTAGGAATAGGTGGTTACCCGTGCGAAGTATGTAGCCGGTAATACTATTTTTTAGGTCATCAGCAGAAACGTGTGAAACTACTTGTTCGTCAAATTCGTCCACAAAATAGACAAAGTCAATAATGTCATTTTCTTCTTCATAAAAAGCAACAAAGAAATTTTGAGCGGGCATCAAATCGCCAATAATCTCATGAATGGCTGGGTAGAGGCTGGATAATTCATTTATTGAACTGGCTAGTTCTGAAATATCAAATAACGATTTTTGAATGGATTCAGAGTGTTTGTATTTTTTTGTGATCATCTGTAACTGAGGAACAAGCTCTCGCAGCTCCTCTAAAGACAGTTGATTGGCGTTATTTTTAGATATCATTAGCTAAATTTACAGTTCTTTATATTGGTGCAATTACAGAAGTCCAATTATTAAAAGTAAACTATCTAGACTATAAAGACCACCTTAATGGAGGTCTTTTTTAAGCCAATGTTTCAACTATTGTATAAATTAAATGCCTTCGAGCATATGTTCGATTGCCGCTTTAATTTCGTCATTTGAACAATCACCACATGTACCCATTGGCGGCATGGCGCCTATACCATTGATAGCATTTTTCCACACTGCATCAAAACCTTTTTCCATGCGCGGTGCCCAGTCTGCTGCATTTTGAAGTTTAGGTGCATTCAAAACACCAACACTGTGACATGCAACACAAGCTTTTACGTAAATATCGGAACCTGCTCTTGGTCCTGAAGATGTAACTTCAGCTTTAGCACCTGCTACATGCACTTTGCCAATAGGTTGAATGCGAGACTTAATATCAGCTTCACTCATTTCTTGTGCTTGTACCGCCAAGACGCTAAAAACACCTACACAGGTATATAAAAAGGATTTAAATTTCACAAAATTCTCCAAGTCAGGCTTTGTTTACCTAAAAAAACTGCAGCAGATTATAACGACTAATGTTGTGTGAACAACTATTTAACTAACAAATCTAACTGAATTCGTATTTTTTTGTTTTAACCATGTTATTTTTTAATTGTCTTTAAGCACTCCTATCTCAGACACGACTGATCTAATATATATATTAAACGGTAACATTCATGTTTAGTGAAATTCTTACAGAAGGGATCAATAATGGTAACAATGACGCGCCTCTTGGGCATAATGTGTAGTGTTGTTTTAAGCGGCACTGTTTACGGCCAGCAGCCAAAAACTCCGCACTCAGGTAGTCTCCATTCTTACGAGTACCAGCTTGTAACAGAGGGTATTGATATACCATGGGGTATGACCTGGTTAGATGAGAAAACAATACTGGTATCCGATCGTAAAGGTGAATTACGGGTTATCAGCAACGGTTTATTATTAAATGAAAAGGTCACCGGTTTACCGGAACTTCGTGCTCAAGGCCAAGGCGGCCTGTTAGATGTCATAGTCGATCCAAATTATGCTCAAAATAATCTTATATACTTTTCTTATTCTGGCCTGGAAGGTGAGGGTGATGGTGCGCATACATCGGTTATGCGTGCTAAATTACAAGATTTTAAACTCACTGATCAAACCGTTATTTTTGAAGCGGGCCCGAACACAACTAAAGGCCAACACTATGGCAGCCGCCTTACATTTGATAAAAATGGTTATTTGTATATTTCTAGCGGTGATAGAGGAAACCGTGACGTCAACCCACAGCGCTTAGATCGAGACGCAGGTAAAATCCATAGAATTAACAGCGACGGCAGTATTCCTGAAGATAATCCATTTGTTGGACAAAAAGACGCAAACCCTTCTATTTATTCATACGGGCATCGTAATCCTCAGGGCATGGTAATGCATCCGGTAACTGGCGATATCTGGACTCACGAACATGGCCCTAAAGGTGGCGATGAAATCAATATAATCCGAAAAGGAGCAAATTATGGTTGGCCAGTGATTAGCTTTGGGGTTAATTATAGTGGTTCGTCTTTTACTGAGTTGACTGCAAAAGAGGGTATGGAAAAGCCACAATGGTATTGGGTTCCTTCTATTGCGCCATCAGGCATGACCTTTGTTACTAGTGACATCTATCCAGATTGGAAAGGTAAAATTATAGTGGGTTCATTAAAGTTTGCCTATCTAGTCGCCCTTGAATTAGAGGGAGACAAAGTACTCAGCCAAGATATATTGTTTCCCGGCATTGGCCGTGTAAGAAATGTTATGCAAGGTGCTGATGGGTATCTATATGTAGCTACCGATGGCACTGGAATATTTAAAATAGTACCGAGCAAATAGTCTTCATAAGGGATATGTCATTCCACTAACTTTTGGTATGACGTATCCCTTATTTTCAGCGAACAAAGGCCAGAGTGGTAAATTTTCACTGTTAGGATCACCAAATTTAATAAAATCAGCAAAATACTGCTGCATTATCTTTGATACTTTGTAATCTTCTTGTTGCCGCCTATACAGTTTATTTACATCAAAGTTACCCAGAACGTATTCAATTTCTGCAGAATGAGTGGCACCTCTTGGAGGAACCAATGGCTCGTCTTTTTCTATATTCCCCGGGCGTATATGCTGATAACTATAATAGAAACTAGGTTTTGCATACACTGCGCTCCAAACGCAGTCGCCTGCTTTGTTCCTTGTCAAGGCGAAACCGGCAACTGTGCTTTCCAGCGCAAGGTATCCACTGGAGGCGCGGCAAAAGAGATACCTTTAAATGAGACAATGCTGTTTGAGTCGGCGCATCTGACATCTAATCTTCAATTCCATCTTGAACAAGAATATTCAATTCAGCTAGTGCTTTTTCAGCATCTTTAGACGCAATAAACACATGGTCATGGTAGTACGCAGCAACAACATTTGCGCTAATATTTGATTGAGTTAGCTTGGTGGATACTGCGGCGGTTAAACCGACAGCATCGAGGCTTGAATGAACATTTAAGGTGATACATTTGAAAACGCCAGAGTACGCAATGTTAAATTCATCCGCTTTGTGTTTTGCTACTATAATGGTTAATCCCTCTTTTTCTTGAAAAGTACCTATAGGGTTTAACAGCGCTAGCTGTGTGTAATCTATGCTATCGAGAATTCCAAATACATACTCACTTTCGTTTAAAACAGGTGTCATTGAAGCGATTAGTTTTGTTAAATTAGTTTCACCAGACATTTTTTGTTTCTCAGTTTATTGGTTGTATTAAATTGATACTTTAAGTCCAACTACACCTATAAATATCAAGCAATAGCAAAATAAATGGTTACTTGTAAGGGGCGAGTTAAAAAAATAGTGATTTATAGTTGAGATTGATAATGCGCCTAAAGCTAGCCAGACAAGATATGCATGACCAATAGGTATCTCTTTTAATGCTATTGAAAATAAGATTAAGCTAAGTGCCATAGAGGTAATGGCAAAGATTACGTAATGAATGTTTGTAAACGAATTGGCTTGGTGAGATATTCGTTCATGCCTGCGTCAAGACACTTTTCTCGTTCACTATTCATAGTATTTGCAGTGAGGGCAATGGTGGGGATTTTGTTAAACAGTTCGCCAGCATCACCAGCTCGTATTCTGCGCGTCGCTTCGTAGCCATCCAGATTAGGCATCTGACAATCCATAAGTATCAGGTCAAATGTTGGCAACGGGGAATGAGTGAGCATGTTAAGCGCGACAATCCCATCGTCGGCAACATCTACTTTAATGTTTAAGCCTTTCAGGATGGCAATCATCACCTCTTGATTGATAAAATTATTTTCAACTAGAAGAACACGTAGGTTAGAAAAATTTACTGAAGACGTGCTAGTGCGCGGATTTTCTTGTTGGGTTATCGCAGGATCAGGAATAGCAAGCAGCACTGAGAATTGGAACACTGATCCCTCTCCTGACTTACTTTGCACCGTTATAACACCACCCATCAATTCTCAGAGCTGCTTGCTGATCGCCAGACCTAGACCTGTGCCGCCAAAATTCCTTGTTGTTGACATATCTGCTTGCGAGAACGAATCAAAAAGGTAGGGTAGTGAGGTGTCGCTAACACCAATGCCAGTATCGGTTACCACCACACTAAGGCAGAGATGATCATCAAGTGTATTCAAATCATATTGAACTATGATGCTGCCCGATTCCGTAAACTTGATAGCGTTAGAGAGTAGATTGTTGATAACTTGGACGATTCGGTGTGGGTCGCCCACAACTTTTGCTTGCTTAACAAATTGCTTCTCTAACTTGAGCTTCAATCCTTTTTTGTTAGCTAAAAAGGCGCTTTTTGCCTCGGTTGCGGCCTTCGCTTCCTACTCATGTTGTATCGTAATGTCTCTCCTGCTCAGTTCTAGTTGTTTTTCAACCAATTTTTTCGCGCCAGATGGGCAAACCAACTAAGTAAGTAAGGTGCTCATGGTCATAGCGAAGAAAAAATGTTGGATTAACGCCATTTCAAGTATTAAGTTGACGGTGATCCATCCTATCCAGTTAAACAGAATTGAGGTTGTCCAATGGTTACGATCCGACAAAACAATGCCTGACGCGATAATCGTCACGAATATATTGGTAGTTTGTTCTGGGGCTTCAGAAAACCATAAATGTAGCAGACTGTTTGAACTGGCCATGAGCATCAGTAACAGGATGATCAGGCTATGTTCTGCCGATGGAATCTTGGATGCCTTGAGTCCAATGACAACACTTACGGTCGCCGTCAATAGGGCCGAAGTGCATAGAATCCAATTAAATGTTTCTTGCAGAAGAAAAAAATGTGTCAGTGTCAGAAAGAATAGAGAAACGCAAAAAAGTAAGCAACGGGCTTAAGTAGGTCAAGCGTTTCATTATCGTTTTGTTTTTTCAGACCATGTCAATTCAAAAGGAACAACCACCTCAAACTATCTATTCGGATTAACTCTAGAAGAATGCCCAATATTGTTATCCTATAGATAGCTAGAATACTTAGCTTGATTAAATTAACAAGTCAGTCATTGTAAATACTATTAAATGACTCTAAATATTTGATTGAATTACAATGTGAGTCTACTAAATCCTGTTTGGTGGCAAACAGGAAACACTATAGTAATGCCACAATAGAGACGTCACAGCTTACGGTTACTGGCAAGGGCACGAGGATTTCCAATTTCTCATGTTTTAGAAACTAAAAAGCCCCGAACATTGCTGTTCAGGGCTTCTAAGAATAATGGTGCCCAGACTCGGAATCGAACCAAGGACACGAGGATTTTCAATCCTCTGCTCTACCAACTGAGCTATCTGGGCATCAACTAACAAGTGTCTTTGCAGACCGCCTGATTCGCTGAAGGTGCGTATTAAACGGATTTAGAGCTTTTAAGTCAACCCCTTTTTAGGGAAATCTTACTGATTGCCTATAGATTGTGCAAATTCACTACTAAAACAGCTTAGTCCAGGCAAATCGTTACTTTAAAATTGCTTGGTTTTAGCTTTTTGGCGGCACGTAACCTTCGATATCAGGTTCTTTGCCTTCGAATAAATAAGCTTTCATCTGAGTTTCTAAAAATGTTCTTGCGGTTGGCTCCATCATGTTGAGTTTATTTTCGTTAATCAGCATGGTTTGTTTCTTTTGCCATTCAGTCCATGCTTCTTTGCAAATATTATCGAAAATTTTCTTACCTAGCTCACCAGGGTAAAGTTGGAAATCTAAACCATCTGCTTCTTTTTGTAGGCGTTGACAAAATACTGTTCTGCTCATAATGCTCCTAATCGAACGGGGTAATTAAAATGATGTATTGATTGTACTAAATAGTTTCTTGGTTGGCGCGGCTAATCCGACATTTTGCGGCTGGGTTAAGTCATACCACATTTGTGTGTCTTCCATTATTTGTGCAACAGGCTGTTGTTTTAGGTGCAGTACAACCGGCTGTATGTCCAAATGAAAGTGGCTAAAGGTGTGCCGAAAAGGACTGAGTGTTTGTTGTTGGATATCGTTGAATCCTAGGTTTAACGCTCGTTCAATTATTTGTTCTGCATGCTCTACTTCATGAAATCCCCATAATCCACCCCATAATCCTGCTGGTGGACGTTTGTATATCAAAAGCTGTTTTTGCCACATGGGGATTAGCATAATGGTCGATCGTACGGGGATCGTTTTTTTTGGTTTTTTGTTGGGTAGCTCTGCTTGTCGGCCTTGTACAAAGGCTAAGCAGTCTGTATGCACCGGGCAAATGTCGCATTGTGGTTTGCTGCGAGTACAAAGTGTTGCGCCCATATCCATCATGGCTTGGGTGTAATCAGCTGTTCTGTGCTTCGGGGGTAGTTGATCTGCGAACTGCCATAACTCAGTTTCAACTTTTTTATTACCGGTCCAACCCTCAACAGCGAAATAGCGGGCCAGTACACGTTTAACATTACCATCGAGAATACTATGATGCTGACCACAAGCTAAGGATAAAATAGCACTTGCTGTCGAGCGGCCAATGCCAGGTAAGGCGTTTAATTGCTCTAACTGCTCAGGGAATTTTCCAGCGTAATCATCTCTAATCATTTGTGCTGATTTTTGTAAATTACGAGCCCGGGCGTAATAACCTAGTCCTGTCCAGTGGTGTAACACTTCATCTTGTGCTGCATTTGCTAAACTCAATACATCAGGGAAACGCTGCATAAAAGCTTTGTAGTAGGGGATAACCGTTTTTACCTGCGTTTGCTGCAACATGATTTCTGAGACCCAAACAGTGTAAGGGGTTTTATTTAGCTGCCATGGCAAGTTTTTTCTGCCATTTAGGTCAAACCAAGATAAGATTTTTTCATTGAAGGGTGCATGTGATGCTTTAATATTGTTTGGCACAGTTTAAGGTTCTGTTGTTCTTGGGGTAATTACCGGATAATACCCTAACAAACTTGAAATAGTTCATTTGAGAATAGATTGCTAACAACAAACGGTACCCCTTATCAAATTGCTCATCCTGTAGTTTTTCCCCCCGGCACATTGCGTGATGAAAGAATATTCAACTCATGCTGGCAACATCTAGATATACCTATGCGTGCTTTTGTACCTTTGCAGTGGGCAGAAGATTTAGTCCAAATGAAAATGTTAAGTGCTGACCGACTAGCCTATTTCGAACAGCCCGTGCATTTGGTTGGGTATTCTATGGGTGGCTATATTGCCGCGCTGACTGCTTTAGAAAATCAAAGTCGTGTGGCATCTTTGACACTTATTGCTACTGCTTGTGACGAATTACCAAAAGAAGAAATCCAGCAACGGCAATAATTACTTAAGTTAATTAAAAACGCGGGGCATATGTTGCCGATCGAACAATCTAGAGCATTGGCGGAATATTTAGCGTCAAAAATTGCATAAACTTTGCCGTCTGCCTTGCAATCATTCTGTGTCGCCGGATAATGCGCCGGCAATACCCAGATTAAGTATAGGCATGTCACTAGCAAAATTTTTTTAAGATGAGATCTAAATATGAGTCAGTTTAAATCTGAACAAGAAGCCGCCGAATCAGGGGTGTATATTCGCAAAATACAGAGTTTTGTAAAAAGAGAAGGCCGCTTGACCACAGGCCAGGCAAAATCTATCCAACAAAACTGGCCTACTATGGGCTTAGAGCACAAAAATGGTTTGCAAAATTTCGCTGAGACTTTTGGGCGAGTTGCCCCTGTAGTGTTAGAAATTGGTTTTGGTATGGGCAAGTCTTTGGTTGAGATGGCATTAAATGAGCCAGACAAAGATTATGTTGGCATTGAGGTCCACCGTCCAGGTGTGGGCACATGTCTAAGCGAAGCCGCTGAGCAAAATGTGTATAACTTGCGTGTCTACGAGCATGATGCCGTAGAAGTTTTTGCCGATTGTGTTGCGGATAATAGTCTGGCTAGGGTGCAATTGTTTTTCCCCGATCCTTGGCATAAAAAGCGCCATCACAAAAGGCGAATTGTGCAGTCAGAATTTGTTCAAAAGCTTAAAAACAAGTTAGCTATTGGCGGTGTATTCCATATGGCTACTGATTGGGAAGAGTACGCCGTGCATATGTTGGCTGTTATGTCTGCAGCTGAAGGTTTTAAAAATCAGTCAGAGACTAACGACTATGTGCCAAGACCAGAGCAACGACCGCTTACTAAATTTGAACAGCGTGGGCATAGACTCGGCCACGGTGTATGGGACTTAATGTTTGAGAGGGTATCTTGATGCTATCTGCACCTAGTCAGTTATTAATGCGTAATAAAGATACCTTTGCACAAGGTAAGTGGTTATTGGTTAACCCAACTGACAGCCAAATCGCGGAACAACTAAACAATCCTGATATTAAAGTGTTTCACCAATACTTTGATATTTATCAGCAAAGCAGTTCCGATGGAAAGTCGGCGCAACATACTTTCACTGTGGCTTACCCTTCGGACGAAAAATTTAGTGGTGCCGTAATCTACATGCCTAAGTCTAAAGATCATGCGAAAATGTTGATTGCCAATGTTGCAGCTTGTCTTGAAGATAATGGCAGTCTGTTACTTGTGGGAGAAAACAAAGGCGGTGTCAAAAGTGCTGCTAAAATCCTCGAGACGATTAGTTCTCAAGTAAACAAAGTCGATTCTGCGCGGCACTGTGCATTATTTGGTGCGCAAATAGATAAGCCCGTCAAACCCTTTGAGCTAAGCAAGTGGCAGAGCGAAATTGAAATTTCAGTTGGTGGTTTAGATTATAAAGTATGTTCTTTACCGGGTGTATTCAACCATGGCGCAATAGACCTGGGAACGAGGGTTTTATTAGATAACCTGCCTGACATAAAAACTGGGCGATTGTTAGATTTTGGTTGTGGTGTCGGTGTAATTGGTTGTTATCTTGGATTGAAAAGCCCAGAGAGTGAAGTGGTTATGAGCGACGTCAGTTCCTTGGCTGTGCACTGTTCAAAAGAAAGTGCCAAACTCAACAATCTCAACGTTACGGTGGTCGCATCAAACGGTTTGATGGATGTGCAAGGCAAGTTTTCTGCCATCTATACCAACCCACCATTTCATACTGGTATCCAGACTGATTATTCTGTTACCGAAGGGTTTATTGCCCAGCTCAAACAATACCTCGCTAAAGGTGGTTCGTTAACATTAGTAGCGAATAAATTTTTGCGTTATTCTGAGTTGCTTGAGCAGCGATTCAGCGCGGTGGGTCTTATTGCCCAAACCACTAAATTCAGTCTTTATAATTGTGCTCGCGTTAAATAAAGTGCTCGCATAAAATAGAAAAGGTAAGCAGCTAGAATGAAAGTATTGTTTGTTGTGTCTGAAGTAGAAGATTTGGTTAAAACAGGTGGTTTAGCTGATGTAGGTAAAGCCTTGCCTTTGGCATTGGCAGAATTGGGTCACGACGTGACGATTGTCATGCCTTACTATAAACAGTTGGCAGATAAATTTAACGCCGCTAACTGTTGTGCTAATCAAACGTTAAGTGCGGGCGATAAATCCTATGAGTTTGCAGTTAAACGTTTAACTCTAGAAGGGTTGCCAGTATTAGCGGTTGACTACCCAGAGTATTTTGAGCGTAAAGGTCTGTATTCTGACGATTATCATGCTTACCCAGATAATGCAGAGCGTTTTGCTTTTTTTGCTAGCGCGGCATTACAAGCGTCAAAAGCAGTAGGGTTTCAGCCTGATATTGTGCATTGTAATGACTGGCACACTGCACTAACCCCGTATTTTGTTAGCATTGACGACTCTGGGTTTTTTGCTAAGGCTAAGACCATTTTTACTATCCATAATGGGGCTTACCAAGGAACGCATCGGTTTAGTGAAATTGCTTTTTTACAAGCGCATTATCAATTACACAGCCAGTTGGATGGAGATGCGTTAAATTTTGTACGTATGGGTATTCGTTACGCCAATAAAATTAATGCTGTCAGCCCTAACTATGCACAAGAATTACTGACGCCCTTAGGTTCTCATCATTTATTTAATGAGTTTCAAAACCGACGCGATGACGTGTCAGGTATTTTAAATGGTTGTGATTATAGTCAGTGGGATCCTATTAATGACCCTCATATTGCAAAAAACTTCCATCATGCTGACTTGTCAGGTAAAAAAGCATGTAAAGCTGAATTACAAAAAGAGCTAAGGCTCCCCAAAAAAATGCGCGTCCCTATCATTGGTATGGTTTGTCGCCTAACTGACCAAAAAGGATTTGGCTTTATTTTGCATATGTTAGATAAGTTGATGCAACATAACGTACAATTGGCCATCATTGGTACGGGCGATCCACAAATTAGTCTGTTTCTGCGAGAAATAGTCGACAAATACCCCCAGAAAATGGTGTTTGTTGAAGACTTCAGTGTACGTAAAGCCCACATGGTTGAAGCGGGTAGTGACTTTTTTCTGATGCCTTCTTTGTTTGAACCTTGTGGCTTGAATCAAATGTACAGTTTGGCGTACGGTACTTTACCTATAGTCAGAGCAGTAGGCGGACTTAAGGATACCGTGATCGATTTAGCAGACAATCCAGTTAGTGCCACTGGGTTTGTATTCGAGCAGCCCGATAGCAGCGCATTGTTATCATGTATACAGCGTGCCTTGCTGTTTTATCATGAGTTGCCTAAGGTATTCGAGTTAACCCAGAAGCGAGCAATGCAGAGCCGTTTTACTTGGGAAGCTGCAGCACAAGATTATCAATCATTATACCAATCCATTCTAACAACCAGCCACTAGTTGTTAGGATAGGTTGATATAATACCTGAGCTAAAAATAGGATTGTTTTTATTGTTATTTACTGTTTGTTGGACTTACAGCAACAGTAGCTTACGCATTACCTTCCAAATGTTTACAGGCTTTGGAAAGGCAATATGCTTGCCCGCATCTTCTTTATAAAAGAGCTGCTTTATCTGTAGCGTAATTGGGTGTAGAGAAAAGTGGTGTTATTTGCATCTTTTTAAGCGATTTTAAAGGTTTAAGGAATACCACGATGAGTAAAGTTGAGTGTATATAACAACATGTTACTCTTCAAAAACTGTTTGAAATGCATCAGTTGAGCGAGAAAGATATTTTGACTTTAATCATAAATTAACTTTTTTTGAATGAAAAAAATCAAGCGAATTTAGTCTACTAGTCCCAATTTGAACGTTTATGTATCAATATCGTAAGCGAAGAGTTGTCAGACCAAGGAATACGTTATAAGCAATATGGCCTCAGACACTAAATTTTTATCTATTAAAAGCCTAATCATATGGGTAGTTATGGCTATTACATCCTTGTCATTAATTCTGTCATCGGGTGTTAATTTGTATAGTCAAATTAGTAATTATCGACAATCCTTGCAAGAAAACGTTTTAATATTTTCCGATATGATTGGCCAAAGCGCATTAAAGTCAATGATTAATGATGAAGGTTTAGTTGAAGAACAAAATCTGAAAGCTCTGGCTGCATCAGAAATAATTGAAAATGTACACATCTACAAAATTATTGACCAAAACAATACTGACTTTTTTGCGAGTTATAATAAAGAAGGCATTGCACCGGTTAAAGCCAAATTTGATCAAGTACAAGCCCTTATTCAGCCTAAAATGACAGGTAATGTAATAGAAGTTATCAGGCCTATCAGTAAAAGTGGAAAAGTGTTGGGATACGTATATTTACGTGCTTCATCAGATGCATTAGAAAACCTGATTACCCAGTCAATCATGATTACTGTTAGTGTATTGTTAATTAGTTTGCTGATGTGTTTTTTCTTTACTCTAAAACTACAAAGTGCAATTACCGCCCCTATTAATGTTTTGGTAAAATTAGTACAGCGTATTTCCCGGCAAAGAGATTATTCAAGCCGAGCAGAGCTGCACGGTATTAAAGAGATAGATATTTTGGGCGAAGCGTTCAACAACATGTTGCAACGCACCCAAGAACATATGGAACGCCAAACTGAAGCAGAATCTGAACAAGTTAAATTAAATTTAAGTTTGGAGGAAAAGGTACAGCAACGCACCATGGCCTTAAAAGAAGCCAATAACGAATTGATTCAAACCCTAGAGAAACTTCACCAGTTTCAACGTCAAATGGTGCAAAACGAAAAAATGGCATCTTTGGGGGATATGGTTGCCGGTGTGGCTCATGAGGTCAACACCCCTATTGGTCTTGGCGTCACAGCTTCAACTATGATGTTAGATAGGTTGTCAGATATGCGAAAAGCATTTGAAGACAAAACACTTAAAGCAAGTTCTTTGTCGAAGTTTATTGCTGAAGGTGAAGAAAACCTAAATATCATCTATCGAAATCTGAATCGGGCGGCCGAGTTGATTTCAAGCTTCAAGCAAGTAGCTGTTGACCAATCCTCAGAAAATAATCGCGTTTTTTGTTTTGCTAAGTTGATGGACGAAATATTAATGTCGATGCGGCCGAAGTTAAAAAAGGTAAAACATCTGATCAATGTAAATTGTGCAGATAGTTTAGTGGTTGAATCCAAGGTCGGGCCGATAAATCAAATTATGATCAACTTAATCATGAATTCTATTATTCATGGGTTTGAAGACGTAGATAATGGCCAAATAGATATTACCATTGAATCTGTTGATGACAATAAGCTCAGTATCGAATTTAAAGATAACGGTAAAGGTATACCTGAACATTTGCGAAAGCGTATTTTTGATCCTTTTGTTACCACTAAGCGTGGCCAAGGGGGTAGTGGTTTAGGTATGCATTTAGTTTATAACCTAGTCACACAAGCCTTAAATGGCTCAATTTCTATTGTCAGTGAAGAGGGGCAGGGCGTTGAGTTTAGAATCATATTCCCTGTCAAAAAGGTTGATATCAACAAGCTACATAGCGATTCTTTTGTGTTGTAGCATAGATTTTATTCATTTATGCTATTTTTGTTAGATAAAACCCTGAATTTTAGATATTTTCTGATAAACTTTTACACATATTCCTAACCAGGCGTGAAACATGCAGACTCCTAACGTATTAATTGTTGAAGATGAAGTGGTCACACGTACCACCCTTAAAAGCTTGTTTGAAGCAGAAGGGTATAATGTATTTGAAGCTGAAAATGGCGAGCAGATGCATGACATCTTTGAAAACAACACCATCAACCTGGTCATTATGGACATTAATTTACCCGGTAAAAACGGCTTGATTTTGGCACGCGAAGTACGCGGTCGTAAAAATATTGGTTTAATATTTTTAACTGGCAGAGACAATGATGTAGACCGAATTTTAGGCCTGGAAATTGGTGCTGATGACTACCTCACCAAACCCTTTAATCCTCGTGAACTGACTATACGTGCACGTAACTTATTGGCGCGTACCACAAATAGTAACGAAGATGACGACCTACCAAGCCGTGTAAGCTTTAATGGTTGGATATTAGACAGTGATAGCCGCAGTTTGATTTCTCCTAGTGCAAAAGAATTTCGCTTGCCACGCAGTGAATTTCGAGCTTTACACTTGTTTTTGAACAACCCAGGTAAAATTCTGACACGTGAACAACTCATCATGGAAATGACTGGTCGTGAGTTACGCCCTAATGACCGTACAGTTGACGTGACTATCCGTCGTATCCGTAAGCATTTTGAATCAGAAATTAACGCCGACGATTTGATTGTCACTATACACGGTGAAGGTTATCGTTTCTGTGGCTCTTTAGATTCATAACCACCCGTTTACACGCCTATTTAAAAAAGCTCCTTAGGGAGCTTTTTTATTGTCTTAAGTTTTACTTAAGATTCAACTTCTAGAATGACTGCATATTATCTAGAAGGTCAATATTTTGCGTCATTTCCGATTAAGTATACTGATTATTCTCATCAGCTTTATACCACTATCTTTAAGTTTTGCACAGGAGATTGCAGCTCCAGATTTTGCAATTTCAAACGTTCAATTACCGAATAAATTATCTGATTTAGCTGGGCAGGTCGTTTATCTTGATTTTTGGGCTAGCTGGTGTAAGCCATGTCGTCAGTCATTTCCTTGGATGAATCAGATGCAACAGAAATACGCTGCACAAGGTTTGCAGATAATTGCCATCAATTTAGATACAGAATCGTCTTTAGCAAAGGATTTTCTAGATAAAGTACCTGCACAAATTCCCATTATCTATGACCCAGAAGGTAACATTGCGAGCAATTATCAATTATTGGGTATGCCAAGCAGTTATTTAATTGATAAGAAAGGCAATATCCGTTTTGCACACAAAGGATTTTTCACCCGCAGCGAACCTTTATACGAACAAGAATTAGTCTTGCTACTTAACGAATAAAAAGTCATTAAATCACAATAGTCTTTAACGGATTAGGAGTAGTCAGTAATGTTAAAAAAAGCACGAATTATCCTCGCATTTTTAATTAGTACCCAGCTTGTTGGTTGTGCAAACCTCGGTGTTCAACCATGGGAACGCGACCTATTAGCCAAAGAAGAAATGGCTTTGGACTCTGAGGGGATCGACCTTGGTTTAGATGACCATATTTATTTTAGTAAAGAGGCCACTAGTGGTGGTCGTGCTTTTGCTGGTGGAGGTTGTGGATGCAATTAATATCTAAAAACTCATTAACTAACAAGGTGAGAAAAACAGCCAATGTTAATGCCGCACTTGCTGCAGCGACTTGGGCGCTATTAGGCACCTCTGCAGTTGTACAAGCCGATGAAGGTCTGTGGGAAATGGACGCAGCTTTGCTGTACTACGGTGAAACTGAAAGAGTTACAGCAGTTGAAGGCGTTTTTTCGGCAAAAAAAGACTTTGGTGATGAGCATATTTTTTCTACTAAAATTACTGCTGATTCACTCACTGGGGCCTCAGCGTCGGGCGCAGTTGCTCAACCAAATGCACAGACCTATACACGCCCATCAGGAAAAGGCCAATATGTTGTTGCTGCCGGTGAAGTACCTTTAGATGACACATTTCATGATACTCGAGTGCAACTTGAAGCACAGTGGACTCAGCCGCTTTGGAATGACATGCGTGGCAGTACAGGTGTGCACTTGTCAAAAGAGTATGACTATCTGTCTATTGCAGTTAATGGTTCGCTTGCGAAAGATTTTAATCAGAAAAACACCACAGTTTCTGCTGGGTTATCTTTAGCTTATGACACTATCGATCCCGAAGGTGGACGCCCTGTTGCCTTTTCTGAAATGGTAATCGATGAAGGTCAATTTGCTAATGAGGAAGCTTATCAAGCTGCTTTTGATGCCACAAGACAGACAGATACCGATGATAAGACCACGGTAGATTTGATGTTTGGAGTGACACAAATTATGAACCGCAGAATTTTGATGCAATTTAACTATGGCTTATCGATGTCTGATGGTTATCACACTGACCCCTTTAAGGTCTTAAGTGTGGTCAACGACCAAGGGTTAACTCAGTCGTTAGTGCATGAAGATAGACCCACAGAGCGCACCCGTCATAATTTCTATTGGCAGACAAAGTACGCCTTGGACAGTGGTGTTGCAGATATCTCCTATCGTTACGCCACAGACGACTGGGACATTAACTCTCACACGATTGACTCCAGGTTTCGGTTTAACCTGAGCGACAATACCTATATTCAGCCACACTTTAGATATTATCAACAAAGTGCTGCTGATTTTTATCAACCATTTTTGCTGGAAGATAGCAGTTTACCTACCTTTGCTAGTGCAGATTATCGTTTAGGCGAAATGACGGCTTACACCATTGGCTTAAAATACGGAATGACAATGCCAAGTGGTAACGAGTGGACATTTAGGGTGGAATATTATCAACAAGATCCTAAGAACGCTGGTTTCGATGCTCCCGGAGCGTTGCAGCAGCTCGACTTATACCCCAGCGTGAAAGCGGTGATTGCACAAATCAGTTATAGCTTTTAAAGTGATGATTTGGCTTAACAGGTATTTTCGTTGAACGACGCATTCACTATAGAACAAAAGAGCGACCATATTATTGGTCGCTTTGCTGCTATGGCAAGCCCTTGCGAGTTGTTGATAGAAACCAAAGATCCGTTGCTTGCTAATTATCTTACCTCCCTTGCTTATAAAGAAAGCCAACGTATCGAACAGAAATTTAGCCGTTATTTGCCTAACAACCTAATGGCTAATATTAATCATCGTATGGGTAAAGCGGTAGCCATTGATGATGAAACATTTCGCTTATTGGAATTTGCTAACACTTGCTTTGAGTTAAGTGACGGTATGTTCGATATTACCTCTGGTGTATTACGCAAGGCATGGAAATTTGATGGTTCAGATAACTTACCAACACCTGACGCCGTAAAAGTGCTAATGCCTCATATCGGTTGGCGAAAAGTGAAATATACACAGTCATCTATTACATTAGCCAAAGGCATGGAGTTGGATTTTGGCGGTATAGGCAAAGAATACGCAGTAGACTGTGTGGCCAAGCTATGTGCCGAATCTGCCTCAACAACATCAATAGTCGTGAACTTTGGCGGGGATATTCAAGT